>NZ_FYDT01000063.1:0-29237 GCF_900187585.1 Pseudomonas sp. Irchel 3E19 | reverse complement strand
GAGCACGAGGCCTGCGGCCTCGCGTTTGAATTCAGCGGAAAAAGAACGACGTTGTTTGGTCATCAGACACCTCTATCTGGCGAGCATTCTCGCCTAAATGGGTGTCCGGTTTCATTAGACCACTACACCTGTCTTTCATGGGGCTCGTTCAACCCACAATTGGCTGACAAACCCTTTAACATTTACCCCGTGACTCGAGAAGAACACCTCTACAGGTGGCACGATGGTAATTTCCAAAAAGACACCATGGGCAAACCACTTAACCCTCTGATCTCTGAGGACTTTTAAGCTATGACCAAAGTTAGCATTGCAGCGGCATCACCGACGACTGATGTGGACGTCGCGAAATTTTTGCACCAGCGCTTCAAGATGTCCCTTATTGGCTCTCAGAAGAAACTTGCGATGGGTGATAAGGGTTTTTTCTATGCCGGTGGGCTCTATGGAAATGATCACGTGCAACGCGAGAAGGAGATTCGCGACATCATCAATTTTTTCCAGCTCAAAAAAATCAATTTACTGATATTGGAAATTGATGATGATCAAGACTGGGGGGAGCTGGATATGGCGAACCTCGGTCAATACGCTATTTCACCTCAGGAATTGTTAAACGCCCTTGATTCTTCTGCGGGCCTTTATCAGTAGCTCCTAGCTTATGGACAGTAAATCCCCGCATCGCACGCGGGGATTGAAACCAAGAGAACCTTGGCTAACGGTCAGTTGATGTGCGACAACTCATTCCGAGATCGGGTATTACCACTATTTTTATGCACCAAAGCCGACGATAGCCATACCTCGCGGTACAACTAATCCACATGGCCCCCTCCGCTTCCAGCACCGAACAAAGCACCTTCGAATCATGAATGTGCGCCCAGTGGAGACTCTCAGCACAATGTCGATCGAAATTAAGTCAGCGCGTATATCGTTAGACTTCGCTCAACGCAAGTCCGAAGTCGTCACCCCCTTGATTTCAAAGGCCTCCAGAGCATTAATGAATACTGCCTAGCGGAAACGAATACAACTTAAGGCATTGAAATATAAGGATTAATCTTCGGACTTGAAAACCGTCGACTGTAACAGGTCCATGAGTTCGAATCCCATCGCCTCCGCCATCTTATGTACGACAAAGCCCTGATTATTCAGGGCTTTGTCGTTTCTGGGGTTTGAGATTTTCACCCCGCACTTTCTGGATCGTTTCCGCATCTTTTCGGGCATTTGCGCAACCCTGCATTCCAGACCGCCCTCTTCCCGTCAATTTTTCAAGCACCAGATTTGAAAGGGATAGGTAACTGCAAGATGCTACTCCGCCAGCCTTAACTGCAACCGGCTTCGATGGGATAAGCCTGCTTGCAGGGCAAACGCCACGACCACCGTCGCCGGTGCAGAAAAACTGCTCAGTCCATCTCCGGCAAACATCAATGCCAGTCCCAGCGCTGTAGCGCCAAACCATGCCGTCAAACCTGCCGGATTGAACGCCCTCACCTCCTCAAGCGCTGCAATATCGTTGCGCCCGTAGAGAATCTGCGCCAACGCCACACCGACCCAAGCCACAACGAAAATCCCTTGATAAGCCAAAGCCTTGAGCAAGTAGGCAAACACGTCCGCCAACATCAGGCCGTAGACGATCAACCCGACCACCACTGCCCACATCAAGTACGAACCGCGTACGCCAAAACGGCCGAAGAACGCTTGCATGTTTAACGTCGCCAGATAGTAGTTGGCCGTGTTGATTCGGGTTTGCGTCGCCCAGACGAACAACAATCCCCACAACCCCATCAGCTGCAGGATCGCCATCACCACCGACACTTCGTTCAGCGCGCCGTCGTGGGGAATGCTGCTGACCAGATAGATACCCGCCGCGCCGTTGAGCAGGAACGTCACTGCGTAGAACGGCATGCCGAAGTTCCAACGACCGTGGTACTCGGCGTCTTCAGATTTGCCGAAACGTGCGTAGTCGAAGGTGAACAACATCAATACCCAGACGCCCATGTAGGCGACGAAGCAATGCCACCAGCCAAATGCGTCGGGGGTTGCCGGGCCGAAATCCAGCCATTGCGGCTGGTAGCCATAACGACTGATCGACAGCCCAACCGCCACCAGCAGACCGCCGAGGTAAATCGGCAGCAACACGCCGTTGAGCTTGTCGAGCCAGTGTTGCACGCTGCCGAGGATCATCGGCACGCTGTAGAGCACCACCGCCAGTGCCGCCAGCGGATAGATCAGTTGCGGATACAGGTGATTGAGCGCCACGGCGATCACCGAGCCTTCGAATACCGCGTAGTAGATCGCCGTGGAAAAGAAGATCAGCGTCGCCAGACACGCGCCGGTGCTGCCGAACAACAGCCGTGAAAACAACGCCACCGACAAGCCGCTGCGAATCGCGAAACGGCTGAGCACACTGTTGACCAGACCGTAGCTGATCACCGACAGCACCATGCCGATCAGCGCATTGCGCGCACCGAACGACAGCGCCAGTGACGCCCCGACCACGATGTAGAACATTGCACTGCACACCGCCCACCAGGCCATGGTCAGCGACAGTCGCCCCATGCGCGCCTGGCTCGGTACGGGATGATGGGCCGGATCTTGCCCGGTTTGACTCGATTGCGATAAAGCGGCCATATGCATGAACTCCAGAACCAGTCAAAGGTTGAAGCGCGGGCAGCCGTCACCGCACCGAAGTGCGGCGCTGGCTTACCGTTTGGCATGGCCCGCGCGATGCGGCGGGCAGAATCAGGAAGGGAACAGCTTGCTCAGGCAGCTGAGTTTTTTCTTATAGGAACGTCGCGCTTGCAACGCCTCTTCGAGGGTCACCGCGACAAAGCGGGCCTTCTGGTTGGGTTGCATCTGGCCGATCAGATCGAGGTCGGCGCTGATCACCGTGCCGATCATCGCGTAGCCGCCACCGGACACCGCGTCGCGGTGCAGAACAATCGGCTCAAGCCCCGCCGGCACCTGGATCGAACCGATCGGGTAGCAACTGTCGACGATGTTCGACGGATCGGACCCGGCACCGAACGGCTGCTCGCGTGGCTGAAAGCTCAGCGCACTGCCGCCCTTGAAGCGATAGCCGATACGGTCTGCTTCCGAGCCGACCGTCCATGGCTCGGCGAAAAAGCTCTGTGCCGCAGACTCGCTCAAGCGTTCGTAGTAAAGGCCCGGCACTACCCGCAGGGTGATTTCGCCGCCCAGCGACTGGCGCAACGCCATGGGCAGACTGGCACCGGCGCGGCCCTTGCCGCTGGCGGCGCCTACCGGTAATTCGTCGCCTGCGACCAGTCGGCGCCCCTGAAAACCGCCGAGCGCACCGAGCGCGTAGGTCGAGCGACTGCCGAGCACCACCGGCACATCAATGCCCCCCGCCACCGCCAGATAAGCCCGAGCGCCGGCCTTGGGAAAATCGAAACGCAGCACCTGGCCGGCCTTCACCTCAAAGGCGGTGTCGTGGTGCATTTCCACACCCTCGACCCGCGGCGTCATGTGTGCACCGCAGACCGCCACCAAGGCGTCCTGCTGAAATTCAAGCTCCGGGCCCAGCAATGTGCATTCCAGCGCGGCAGAACCCGCCGGGTTGCCGACCAGTTGATTGGCCGCACTCAGGGCGTATTGATCGAGCGCGCCCGAAGGCGGAATACCCAAGTGGTAATACCCTTCGCGGCCCAGATCCTGTACCGAGGTCGCCAGGCCGGGTTTGAGTACCTTGATCATGCCAGCACCTCCTGCAGCGACTTGGGATAACCGATCGGATCGGCGACAAACGCATCCAGCGAAAACTCCACCGGGCGAATTCGCAGATCAAAGCGTCCGGCGTCCACTTCGGCCACAGCATGGTCGTAGGCCTCACGATCGATCGGCTTGAACTGCACGATGTCGCCCGGACGGAAAAACACCATGTGTTCCTTGAGGTAGGCGAGGTTCTGTTGCGGGTCGTAGATCGGTGCCGGGGTGACGCCAAACATCTGATAGCCGCCGGCACCGCGTACCGAATAAATGCAGCCGAAGCAACCGCCATGACCAAGGGTCAATTTCGGCGTATCGGTGCGTGGTCGCAGGTACTTCGGCACCTGCAACTGGCGCTCACGTTCAACCATTTGAAACATGAATGGCAGCCCCGCGACGAAACCGACCATCGAGACAAACCACGGTGCCCCACTGTGAGCGGCGATGAACGCATCGACGTCCGCCAGACCATTAATGCGCGCGGCGTATTCCAGGTCGGTGGCGCTGGGGTCCTGATGGCGGTCGCGAAAACGCATCAGGGTTTCGTGGGTCCACGGGTCGTTGTACAGCACCGGAATCTCGATGATCCGCGTATGAAGAGTGCGCTCGGCAACCGCCTCGGCTTCAGCGCCCTTCACCGCCTCAAGCAAGGTGTGCGGGGCAATACGATCCGGATCAAAACGGATCTGAAACGAAGCATTGGCCAGACACACATCCAGCACGCCATCCAGGGCCAGCCGTTCCACTGCGCGGGTGACGGCCAGGCCCTTGAAGAACGCATCGAGGGACATGCTCTCGCTGACTTCGGCAAACAGATGCTCGTCGGCGCCGAAGCTGTAACGGATCGGCGTGCTCATGCTTCACCTCCACTGCGGCGCGCAGCCAGCCAGGTTTCCAGGGTGCCGGTGTGGAAGTCCGCGCTGTGCAGCCACGGTTGTTCCAGCAATTCGCCGTGCAGTGCCAGGGTGTTGGCCATGCCAGACAATGTGGTTTGCTCTACCGCCGCACTCGCCCGGCGTAAGGCTTCGGCGCGATCAGCACCGTGCACGATCAGCTTGGCCAGCAACGAGTCATAGTAAGGTGGTACGCGGTAACCTTGATACAGGTGAGTGTCGACGCGAATGCCCTCGCCCTGCGGCCAGATCAGTTCGTCAACCAGCCCGGGGCTGGGGAAAAAATCCCGTTCCGGGTCTTCGGCGTTCAGGCGCATTTGCAGCGCAGCGCCGTTGAGTTGAATGTCACTTTGCTTGAAGCCCAGCGGCTCGCCACCGGCAATGCGCAACATAGCCTGAACCAGATCGATGCCAGTGATCAGTTCGCTGACCGGATGCTCCACCTGGATCCGCGTATTCATCTCGATAAAGAAAAACTCGCCGGTTACATCGTCATACAGATATTCCAGAGTGCCGGCGCCTTTGTAGCCGAGAGCTTCGGTCAGGCGTACGGCGCTGGCACAAAGGGTTTCGCGTTGCTGCTGACTGAGAACCGGCGACGGCGCTTCTTCGAAGATTTTCTGCCGGCGACGCTGCAGTGAGCACTCGCGTTCAAACAGATGCACCGCGTGCTGACCGTCGCCCAGCACCTGCACCTCAATGTGCCGAGCCCGGCCGATAAACCGTTCCAGATACACCGCGCCATTGCCAAACGCGGCCTGGGCTTCGCGCTGGGAACGGGGAAACTCTTCGCGCAGTTGCTCGACATTTTCCGCCAGACGAATACCACGCCCGCCGCCACCGGCCGAGGCTTTGATCAGCAGCGGGAAGCCGACGGTTTCGGCAGCCTTGAGTGCCAATTCGACGTCGAACAGTTCACCCGGTGAACCCGGCACCACCGGCACCCCCGCCGCTTGCGCGGTGCGTCGGGCTTCGGCTTTATCGCCCATACGGCGAATCGTCTCTGCGCTCGGCCCGACAAAAATCGCCCCGGCCGCCACCACTGCTTCGGCAAAGTCGGCGTTCTCCGAGAGAAAGCCGTAACCGGGGTGAACCGCATTGGCACCCGTGGCCTTCAAGGCGCCAAGCAACGCTTCGACATTCAGGTAACTTTTATCGGCCCGGGCCGGGCCCAGGACATGCACCTCATCGGCCATGCGCGCTGCCAGGGAATCGACGTCCGCCTCGCTGCACGCGGCAACAGTGGGAATTCCCAGCGTCCTGGCGGCGCGAATAATCCGCACCGCGATCTCGCCACGGTTGGCGATCAGTAATTTATGAATACCTTGAGTCATGATCGCGCCCTCACTCGTCGTCGAGTGTTGCGATGACTTGACCCGGCTCCACCGGATCACCGTCTTCTACCAGGAATGCGCTGAGGCGACCGGCCGTCCCGGCGGTCAGTTCGGAGAACTGCTTCATGACCTCGATCAGGCCAATCACCGTGTCGGCGCTGACCTGCGCACCCACCTCGACGTAGTTCGCCGAATCCGGTGTGGCTTTGCGGTAGAAGGTCCCCGGCAACGGAGTGATTACAGTGTGTTCGGCCATGTCTGTTCCTTTTGGAATAGTTGTAGAAAGGCAGGCAAAAATGCAGCGTTGGGCAAACCCTGGCGTCTGTGTGCCAGGTGTTTTCGCAAGAATTCAGCGCGGTGCGCGCACCTTGATCCCGGCGTTATCGAGCGCTTTGCGTGTGGCCTCGACCAGCGCCAGTGCACCCGGGGTGTCGCTGTGCAAACAGATCGAATCGAACTCGATCGCCAGGTCTTCACCCTCGACCGTGCGCACCACGCCTTGCTGACAGGCGCGCAATACCCGCGCAGCGACCTGCTCTGGGTCATAGGCGCGCACGTTGCGGGTGAAGACGATGGAGCCGCTGAGGTCGTATTCGCGGTCGGCGTAGAACTCGCGGATCACCGGTTGCCCGAGTTCTGTAGCGACTCGCCAGATCACCGAATCGGGCATGCAATACAGCAGCAACTCAGGCTCCAGGCGTTGCAGGTTTTCCACCAGCAAACGGGCGGCCTCCTCGTCACGGGCCAGGTGCATATAGAGCGCACCGTGGGGTTTGATGTGTTGCAGTGCCACACCCTGAACCCGAGCCAGTTCACGCAGCGCGCCCAATTGGTAGAGCATGTCGTCGACCAGTTCCTGGGCCGGCGCGTTGATGTGCCGACGGCCGAAACCGACCAGATCACGAAACCCCGGATGCGCGCCGACGGCTACGCCCAGACGCTTGGCCTGTTCGACGGTGCGGCGCATGGTGCCGGGGTCGCCGGCATGAAAACCGGTGGCGATGTTGGCTGAACTGATGAAGCCCATCAGTTCGTTGTCGACGCCATCGCCAATGGTCCATGGGCCGAAGCCTTCACCCATGTCCGAGTTGAAATCTACTGCTTGCATGACGCTTGCTCCTGACGCTTGTGACTTCATGCAGGCCAAGTTAAATTTCCACCAGCCCCTTGGGAAGATCTATTAACAGATAGGCCATCTTCTGAAAAACAGATAGCCTCAGAAAACAGCGTCTTCATCGACCGGAGTGTTCATGTCACTGACCTTGCGCCAGGTGCGCTATTTCGTTGCCACGGCCGAGATCGGGCAGATCTCCCAGGCCGCGATTCACTTGAATATTTCCCAGTCGGCGGTGACCACGGCGATCAAGGAACTGGAAGGCATACTCGGCACGCTGCTGTTCCAGCGCTCGGCACAGGGCATGAGCCTGACCGATGCCGGGCGGCACTTTCTGAACCGGGCCTATGTGATTTTGCGCAGTGTCGATGACGCGTTGAACAGCCCGTTGCCGGACATCCGCGCCAGCGGGGTGTTGCGCCTGGCGGCGAGCTACACGGTGTTCGGCTACTTCCTGCCGCACCATTTGCAGCGCCTGGAACACTGGCATCCCGACGTGACTATCGAGGTTCACGAACAGGAGCGACAAGCCATCGAACAAGGGCTGCTCGAAGGCCGGTTCGACATGGCCGTCGTGCTCACCGCCAACCTCACCCACCCGGATATTGTCTCGGAGACACTCTTCAACTCCGAACGCCGGTTATGGCTGCCCAGTCACCATCCGCTGTGCGAGCGTTCGGCAGTCAGCCTTGCCGATGTGGCAAAAGAACCCTTCATTCTGCTGACCGTCGACGAGGCCGAACAAAGCGCCATGCGCTACTGGGAAAACGCTCGCCAGCAGCCGAACGTGCGGGTTCGCACCAGCTCTGTCGAAGCCGTGCGCAGCATGGTCGCCAATGGCAGCGGCGTGGCAATCCTTTCGGACCTGGTACACCGTCCCTGGTCGCTCGAAGGCAAACGCATCGAAACCCTGACAATCACCGACAAGGTCACTCCAATGAGCGTCGGCCTGGCGTGGCACCGTGAACGGGAGTTCAGCCCGGCGATGCACGCATTTCGCAATTATTTCCACGATGCATTTTTGGCGCCGCAACAGCTGTCTGCACGACGCTGAAGAAAGCCATAAGCCCTGCCCTCTTTTTTTGTTTTTGACGATGAGCGTTATGAGCCATTTCCGTACTGTTGTGACGCAAAGATTTCGGCGGTGTGCTGTCATTCACGAACGACCGCTATCGGCCAAAGCAGACACTGGCGATTAACCGCTCTTGGCCGATTCCCGCCCCATTGTGACCGGTAGAGAACCGACAAAAATAACGAGCCAGTTATGCCTGCGAAACCAGTGCGATTCATAATGTCGACTTGAGACCAGTAAATAGCCATCACTGTTACTGAGCTACCTCGGTTGTGTCAGCCAGCGCTTAGACCCTTTATGGTCAGGCCCCTCCCTCGAGGGCAACTTTAGTAGCTAGCTGTTCAAACGCCTTACTGAAATCGCCAATCTTGTTGACCCTCTCAAAAAACCACTGAAAAGACTCTTGCACGAAATCTTCATCGGAAACTCTGTCAGGATACATGACGCAAAATAAAGCTCTTACAGCAGCGTCCTCGTTATCTTCAATGTCGACATCGCGCCCTTTCGCTTCCAGAAAGTCCCAGCATTTAACTCTGGCAGCATTCAACTCCTTTTCATTTTTTTCCCCTTCAAACCAGTATTTGTGCGCAGCTGCAAACGCACTTTTGACAATGGGGGGCACCTCTTCGTCCTGAAGAACCATACCTACGCCCGCGCACATAAACTTCATTATGTTGCGAGCCGCTTCGGCTTCAGCCTTACCTTTACTCAACTGCTCTGAAAAATGCACGATTTGCTCATGACTAATCATGGTGGACTCCAAGTGTTGGGAGTACGAAGCTACAGGAGCGACACGCCTTTTTAGCGGTTCCATGCCCCTTGCCCGAGGTACTAATATTGACGGTTTCGCTTGTACCGCCCGCGGGATCCATTCCTGCGTCATAGGATCGGCTCAAGCACTCGATTCTGCACACTTGCCATGCCATGGCTCACGTGGATCCTTCGGCACAGCCTTCAGGGCTTTCCTGACCTTGGGATGGTCGAAATGCTCGGGCAGCATTTGGCTTTCATCGGAAATATCGCGCAGTCGATCTGTCTGGATCGCAAGATGATGGTGTTGGCTTTTGTGACGCGCAAGCGCTGGCCCTAGAAGAAGCACCAACCGCTGCGTAATACGTTTCGGCTGGGCAGCGGTACTCCTCGGCCTCTACATTCCAGTGGAAATCGTTACTCGAAAGCTGTCTTTCTTGCGCTCAATTCTGTCCCACACCGGCACATACGGCTCGATGTCTTTTTCCTTCACCCTTCAGGCCAACATCGGCGATGTTCCGTAGGCTCCGGTGTCGTAAGCTCAGTAAATTACAGCTCCATAGCCAGTAATCTACTGGCCTCAACATTGCCAAGCACCGCAAACGTTTTTGCTGCCGGTGCCGGTGAGGATCTCGGCTTGGAGCCATTCCCACACCGCTGGTGCCGGGGACAGGCGACTGCCAAAGTCGGAAAGTTGAGCCAGCTCAAGCAGCGATGCTGGTGGCACGGGTCTGTTCACGCGCCCTCCTTGAAGATTCTGCAACACTGACACGCAATACGATGATGCTGGTCTATTGAGGCACCTTCTAGCGTCGGGCACACTTGCGCAGACTCATTGCTAAAAAGGAATTTATGATGCCGTTTTCGCCGGATGAAAGAACCGCTTTGCTCACGCTCAAAGGTGTAGGACCAACCGTCATTACTCGGCTTGAGCAAATGGGTATCGAATCGCTCGCCGAACTTCGAAAATCAGATGTTGGTGACATCCTGGCTCACGCATCCGCAGCAACAGGCTCGACTTGCTGGAGGAACAGCCCTCAGGCCAGAGCAGCCATCACCGCTGCAGTGGAGCTTGCAAAGAGCTCTACAGGGCAAATCCCGACCCGGTAGGCTCGCTCGATCGCCTCCCAGTCAGGTTGCTTGGCCCCTTCCACCAACATCTGGTGCCGTGTTCCCTTCTGACATCACGGGTTCGGCCTCGACACTCAAAGGTATGGGGCAACCTTCAACAGGCAGTGTCCAGCCAAAAGCGGTCATTGCCTAAACATTGGGCTGAGAGAGCAACCCCACAATACTGCGGCATTGCCGCAGCACTGTGGGGGTTGCCATGACAGCGCCTACACCGTGCCGAAACGTACCTCAACCGACAGGCTGCCGAGATTATCGCTCAGGCCGGCCCCGAAGTGCCCGTCCAGGTCGTCATTGATGCACAGTTGCAACTCCCCCTGCTGGCCACGCGGCAGTTGCGCCTGGTTGCCGACCAGGAACGGCACACCGCTGTTGCCGATACGCCCGATCAACGCTCCTTCCGGTTGACCGGGCAAGGTATAGCCGGGCTTGGCGATGAACCTTGGGTTGCCCGCCGCGCTGACCATTCCGGTGTCCGGGTTGGCCGTCCACTGCCCACCGGTGCACACCGCCAGTTGCCAGCTCTGCCCGTTGACCTGCACGCCGGTGCCCTGCCAGGCCTGGTTGGCCTGCACCTGCACGGTGCGCTTGAGCAGATCGCTGGCGACCACATCGGCGGCCTGGAAGGTCAGCGCGGTGATGGTCAAGGTCGGGTTGGCGGTGCCGGTGGTGGGGAACACTCCATCGCCGACCAGGAACAGGTTGGGGTGGTCCCAGCTGCGCTGGTCCTTGTCCACCACCGACTTCTTGCGGTCCGAGCCCATGCGATAGGTGCCCATCAGGTGGCCAGCGCCGAAGAACGCGTAGTTCTGACCGTCGTATTCGAACACCGTCTGCGAGCCGGGCTTGAGCTCCGGGTTCAGGTTGGTCAGCTCGGTGGCGCCCATCAGTTCGGTAATGATATGCGTGGCGGCCAGACGCGCCTGCTTGAAGCCCTCCTTGGTGTAGTCGGACAATTCGTAGGCGATCTGTGGCCTGGTCAGGCCCAAGCCGTCGGTGAACCCCTCGGCCCTCTCCACCCGGCACAGCGCTTTGTCGGGGTCTTTCTCCACCTGCTCGATCAAAAAACCCAGACGGAATTGGCGGGTCAGCACGCTGTTGAGCTGCTGCACCAGCGCCTGGCCGGACAACGCCAGCTTTTTGGGGTTAGCGCCGCCGTTGTTGGTGCCGTCGATGAAATCGCAGACCGTGTTGTACGGATCATTCGCCGACCAGTTCCAGCCCTCGTTGCCGATCTCGATACGCCAGGCGGCACGCTGACTGCGGAACGGGCCATCGCGCATGTCCTCGATCCCCGAGGTGGACAACGGCCCGCGGAACGGGAACAGCGGCTTGCCTTCGGGCATCAGGCCCCAGGCCAGGTACACCGGGTGGTCGGCCAACGCCTGGCCGACCTGACCGCTGCTGTTGGCCACGCCGTTGTGGCTGTGCGGGCCGACCGAGTTGAGCAGCAGTTTCGGCGTTTCGATCGCGTGGGCGGCGATCACGTAGCGTTTACCCTGAGCCACGCCGTTCTGGCGCGTACCGTCCTTCTGGTACTGGATGTACTCGATGCCGGTGACGCCGCTGGTATCGACCTGCACCTTGCTGGCCACAGTCTGGTAGAGGATACGCACGTTGCCGGTATCCAGCGCCTTGGCCATGGTCACGGTGGCGTCGTACTTGGCCTGGATCGGGCAGATCGGTGTGCAACTGGTGTTGCCGGCGCACACCCGGCGGCCGTTGTCGTTCTGCGAGTTACGCCCGGCTGGAGTTTGCCGCACTTTTAGGGTGATGCCCTGGTACTGGGTGCCATCGACGGCTTTGCCCACGCCCTGATCGACCAACGACGGCGGGATGCCGTGCATGCTGTATTGATAGTCCTGCGGGAAGGTCACGCCCAGGTAGGTCTGTGAGGCGACATCGGCGGACACGCCCATCTCCTCCTCGGCACGGCAGTAGGCGGTCTGCAGGTCGTCGTAGCTGATCGGCCAATCGACCCCGACTTTGTACGCAGTGCGCATGCGAAAGTCGTTGGGCAACAGGCGCAGGGCCGTGCCCATCCAGTGCCACATGGTGCCGCCGCCTACCCGCTCGTAGGTGCTGGCGAACAGTTGCGGCCCCTTCTGTACCAGGTAGCTCTTCTGCACCTTGTTCGGGTCGTCGCTGCTGGCGGTGATCAAGTCCTGGATAGTCGCTCGCGGGGCGAACTGCGTGGCCGGAGTCTGCTCGGTCTGCTCCGGAGGGTACGGCGACTCGGGCGACTTGAGCACGGCGGTGTAGAAGCGCTCCAGGTACTCGCTGCGGTTCGGCGGAATCGCCGGGCCCGACTCGAGCACCAGCACTTTCAAGCCGGCCAGGCCCAATTGATAGGCCATGACGCTGCCGGCCATGCCGGCGCCCACGACGATCACATCGGCGGTTTCGATGTTCTGGGTTTGTAGAGTGCTCATGGCTGCTGCCCTTCCTTGGCGTCGACACCGGTGAATTGCTTGAGGGTCGGTGGCTGCTCGGACCAGTAGCCGAAGTGGTACTGGCTGTAGCCCATGGGGTGGGACTGGGCGATCTTCCACGCCCAGCTTTCCTTGTAGGCCTGGTCGGAGACCACACGGGTGTCACCTTTGTGGGCGTTGCCTTGGTCATAAGGCTGGTACCAACTGCCGAGCAGCCACAGCTTCATGATCGAGCGGGCGCCCTGGGCGATCTGCGGGTCCGAGTTGCCGAGCACGGCGCTGGCGATTTGTGCAGGCGGTTGGTTCTTGATGCTGGCGTACAGCTCCAGCAGGTTGCTGAACGCTGCGGTGCCCATGCCTTGTTGGGCAGTGGCGAAGAACAGCGGCGGCAGTTTGATCGGGTCGACGGACGGCGCGAGCAGTTTGGCTGACAGGCCAGTCAGCG
The DNA here is from genome assembly GCF_900187585.1 of Pseudomonas sp. Irchel 3E19. NCBI lineage: Bacteria > Pseudomonadati > Pseudomonadota > Gammaproteobacteria > Pseudomonadales > Pseudomonadaceae > Pseudomonas > Pseudomonas sp. Irchel 3E19. The sequence continues at coordinate 16,352 of NZ_FYDT01000063.1, read as the reverse complement.
CGGCGGACAGGTTGATAAAGTTCTGCAGGTTCGGGTCGCTCATGGCATCACTCCTTGGCGCCGGTGGATTGGGCACGTTCAAGCAGGAAGGTAAAATCGGCGAAACTGGTGCGCGGGGACTGGGTCACCCGGGTGGTCGCGTTGTTGTGGCACTCCATGCAGCTGGACGAAGCCTGCGGCGTAGTGCCCTGGTTGTAGGTTTCCAGGGTGGCGTTGGCCAGAAAGTTCGGCGCAGGCGTGCCCAGCGGGTTGGTTGGCGACGGGACTTGGCAATCCTTGGCCGCGTCGGTCGGCCACTGAGTGCTGATCAGTTGATAGTTGGCCCAGACCGTGCCCTTGAGCGCGCCTTGCCACTGCGCGTTGAGCTGGTGGGTCGCGGTGGTGAGCGGGATTTCCCGCACGATCTGCGAAGGCGTGGCTTTCTTCGACGGGTCCCACGGCTGCGCTGGCGGCTCGTTCACCGGGCGGTCGCTGGCCTGGGCGTCGTAGAACAGGTAGGGGCCCTTGCGCTCGTTCATCGAAGTAGTCTTTTCCGGCACGTTACGCACGTGCTCGAAGCTCGACCATACCCACTGCGGCGCGTCCTTGGTCTTGTGCACGATGTGCAGGCCGACCAGCCCGACCTTCTGCGCGCTGCACGACTCGGGGATCAGCGCACCCTTGTTCGGGTCGGCGTTGCCGGGGGTGTAGACCAAGGCGTCGACGGCGTGGAAGTCCTGCGGGTTATCGTTACCGCCGAGTACCTTCCAGGCCGACTTGACCATGATCGCGCCGACCTGCTGGGCTTCCTGCGAGCCGCAGGCGAAGGCGATGCGGTTGTCGGCCTTGCTCAGGAACGCTTGCTGGCCTTCCTTGCTGTAGAGACCTTTGTTGACGATGTCATCGAACATCGGCTGGTTGACCATGATCGCGTTGCGCGTGTAGGTGCCGTTCTGGTCGACCAGTGGGCCGGTCTTGAACGGCTGGATGAATTCGTCGAGCACACCGGCGACCTTGCCCATCTGTTGCAGTACGGGCAGGTCGCCTTTGCCTTGGCAGGCGGCGGGTAGCGGCGCCTTCTGGTTCCAGGCGACCGGCTTCTGGCCTTGGGGCAGGAAAATCTCGTAACTCTCCTTCCACGACTCCCAAACCGTCTGCCCCGGTGCGCCGATCTTCGCCGCGGTGTTGGCGCTACCGTCGGCGTTTGCGGGCCAGTTCAGGGCGACGAAGGTCTGCCACGAAAGCACGTCGAAATCGTGTTGCAGGTTGTCCAGGGTGAAGGGGGCGTTAGGGGTGACGTCGAAGGGAATCGCAGGTGACAGCACCGGCGGGCTGGCCGCATCGGCCAAGGCGAGCGCGCTGGTGAAACCAGCACCAAGGCACGCCAACCGTTTCAGGTTTTTTTTCATTATCGTCTCCTCAGCAGATAGAGCGTCGGGACGATGAGGCGTATTGATCCTTCATGGACCGAATATTCAGCGTTATCCCTGACGCTAGGCTGCAGGCTAGCCGTTGCACCAAAACCCTCAGAAATATCCGACTAATGGTAGGGATAAGCGGGGATCATCGCACAGCGGCAGACGCTCTCGGGCGGCCAAGGTGTTGGCGGCAACTGGCGATGCTGGCGGTAAGCTGCCGTTCACAATTGGCAGCTTTCGGCCATTATCGGACGTTTGGCGCTGAGACTGCCTACAGTCATTAGCTGCTGCCAGTATCAAGCGCTCAACCTGCCTGGCCCGCGCACCGATTCACGTTTACTATATATGCAACTCGTATTACTGCGGCTGCTGAACCCGGTACTCACGAGGATATGACGATGAAAAGAACCCGCGCCTGGAGACGTGTGCAGGCCCGTAAATGCAGAGGCGACAATGCGGTTCGTCCGCTGGAGTTCAAGCCAGAAAAGAATTGGAAGCTGATGTACACCCGTGCAGCCAAACTGTACAGAGCACACCAACTCGGGATGAGCTATCCCGTCCGCACTACACGCCAACTACTGGATCAAGAGTGATTAATCTCCTGTTCGTCTGCAGCCGTAACCAATGGCGCAGTCCTACTGCGGAAGCGATCTGGCGCCGTCGTCCTGGCTTTAATGCCCGCTCGGCAGGCACCAGTCCAAATGCACGTAAACCTATCAGCCCAGCGGATATTCGCTGGGCTGATGTGATCTTTGTCATGGAACGCAAACACCTTAATCGTCTTCAGGCTGAATACGCCCGCCTTCTTGAACACAAACCGCTCCACTCTCTCGATATTCCCGATGATTACCGCTACATGGATCCTGAACTGGTGGGCATGCTTGAAGACATTGTGACGCCCTACCTCACCACGTAGGCTTCATGCGGGAACCACAGGACTGCCGGCGGCCGCCGAGAGCTGGGTATTGGTGAAGTCTGCCTTGCCGAACTCGTTATCCGTACGGCTCGGCTCCACGCGCCTGCTGCATCCGGCCTATTTCGTTGAAGGAGCCGGCGTTGAGGCGTTTCTGGCCAGACTAAAAAAGCGGCATGTGCTTTTAGACAACCAAGACGTCCAAACGGATGTGTTCCAGGTTCTCAAGCGTGGATCCGTTGAGGAGGGTGCACAGACCTGGAACAGGCAAGAGCGAAATGGGCAGAGCTGGAGGCTAAGGAAAAGCCGCTCGATTTGCGCACAATGAAGGGCATCTTCGACCGATATATCCGCGACATCGTGTCGAAGAAAGCGGCGCGGACGCAGAAGGACAATTTGGCGGAGATCAAGCAGCTCCGGCCGATGTTCGACAGCGCTCCTATCGACTCAATCACCCCAGTAACTATCGCCGGGTCCCGCGACGCGCGGACCGTCAAGGTTCGCGCAAATCGCGAGATTGTCACCCTCTCCCACCTGGCACGATCTGTCGGGCGTCACGCTGGCGGCATCCAGCGCTAACCGCTTGTATCTGGCCGGGCCAATGACCGGTTTCGAAGACTTCAACCTCTCCGCCTTCAACAAGAGGGCCGCCGACCTGCGCGCCCATGGCTACACGGTAGAGAATCCGGCGGAACACAGAGTCGTCAACGGTGCCGACTGGGTGGACTACATAGCCTATGACCTGACGCGACTCGACCTGTGCGGTCAGGTCGCGGTGCTGCCCGCTGGGAGAATTCAAAAGGCGCACGACTCGAAGTGCACATCGCTCGCGAGATCGGCATGATGGTTGTGAATGCCCATGATCTTTTACCTGCGTCGTTCCCGACGGGCGGCCGCCAGGTTCATAAAAACATAACTGATGATGAACTAATATAACCGCGCTGGTCGCTTTTGGGCGAAGACAGCCATGGAATGTACGTAAGCCGCGCCAAAACAATAAACACGACCAGTAAAAATCGGAGATAGCAGGATGCAATCAAATTCCCAAGAGCTTGTTCCTGAAATAAGAGCCGTCGAAATATCTCAAATGCTGATGCCGCTAGTGCCTGACTACGTCCAAGAGAGCTATAACGCTGTCATCAAGGGGCGGTTGGCCAGGCAGCGGCGGTACGAAATTGAATCTCTGATCGATCAATTGAAGGCAGCAGAACGGCATATAGGGGGGCTCGAAAAAACCCTGAAAGAAATCCAGCCGCACTTCTTCGAAGACCATCCGATCTCGAAAAAAATCGCTTCGGCATTAAGTAGCAAGAAGTAACCCCATCTTGTTAAAGCAGCAGAGCTTCGCCCGAAGCTCTGCGCGCTAATACCTCTTTCCATCCCCCTTCAAAATCAGCCGCTATAGCGGCAAGGACGATGTCGGCCCATGAGTTCGAATCCCATCGCCTCGGCCATCTTATGTACTGGCTTTTGAAAAACTTACCAGCCCACACTTCAGCCCACACCCTGGATGAAGTATTGCTGTCGACCAACGCCTGGCTTTTCGAATGCCGCTTCGCAAACATGCGGGTCAGCGCACGCCAGCGCACCCAGGCCAGATAGAGCGCACTGACCTATTCACCACGCGGAACAGTTGCTCAGATGCCTGCAGCAAGGACCTGGTCCTCACCCCCTATCTGCCATGGCCCATTTTCACAACCATGACACCGCGGCGTCAGTAGCTTCGCGCTTCCAAGGGCTTGCCGATTTTTTCTGCGCTGTGCAATATCGCCCCAAAATGGAGGGTTTGCTCAATGGATATTTCGACACTCTTTGTATATATCGTCGCAGTCAGCGCGGTGATGATGGTCCCCGGCCCATCCATGTTGCTGGCGCTCAATAACGGTGCTTCGCACGGTATGCGCGTGGCGGCGTTCGGCATGGCTGGCGCGGCGCTCTCGGACCTGATCCTGATCGCAGCGGTCGGATGTGGCCTGGGGGCATTGCTGCAGGCCTCTGAGCAGCTGTTCAGCCTGGTGAAATGGTTGGGTGCGCTCTATCTTCTTTATCTGGCCTGGGTGCTCTGGCGGGCGCCGACGCAAGCGCTGCAGCACGCGCCTGGTACAACGACGGCCAGTGGTCGCGCCGCCTTCCTGCGCGCCCTGTTGGTCGGACTGTCGAACCCTAAGGGTTTGCTCTTCTTTTCGGCGTTCTTGCCACAGTTCATTCGCCCCGGCGAGCCTGTCGCCCAGCAATACCTGGTACTGGCTCTGACCAGCGCGGTGATCGACTGCATGATAATGGCGATCTACGCATTCGGCGGGCGTCATGCTATGCGCCGCTTTTCCGCCCGTGTGATGACGTGGATCAATCGCAGTTGCGCCGGCATGCTCGCCATGTTGGCTCTGGGCATAAGTCTGTATCGCCGCAGTGATCTGCACTGATCAGGCGCCGATTGACCTGCTCTTTCACGCATGCGTTTGCGCCCTCTCGCTGAACCGTACGGGTATCTCTCATCTCATTGCTGATGGAGTACCTCCAGGGCTCCCGACGTTAACCCCCCTTTATTCCATTTCGGTCATCCAGAACAAGTGACTACGCCTGTACTTTCCTAAGCCCTTTCAAGCGCATATTCGCCCGTTGCACAGCGGCCATTTTTTCAGGACGCTTCATGCGTTTCCACTTTCTGATGTCTTCCTTGCTTCGGCCGCAGCTCACGCAAAGATCACCACTGAGCTGGCAAATCGAGATGCAGGGATTCTCTATTTCTTTAGCCATTGTCAGCCACCGTTGGTCACACGTGATTGAGTCAGGCGGCTTTTCCAGTCGCCACCGTGAGTTCGCTGACACTCCTGCTCAGAGTCGAAGCGCACGCAGTGGTCTGAAGGGACCAGGTCAATGTTGGCTTCATTCAACGCAATGGACGTCAATTCAAAGATGCGCGCCTTAGCGTCAGCCTGGGCAAGCTTTCTGTCAGCCAGGGTTTCGAATACCCAGATTACCTTCAGGGTTTCAGCCAACGCGTTAAGGTCGGCGGTGTGGGTAAGCCAGGCAAAGCCTTTGATTTCAGATTTTGCTGTTTCGCACGCTTCGGTGAGCGCGGTTATCAATCGGCGTTCGATTCGCGCCAGTTCACGTTTTCCTGGGGGCATTGCGGGTTCCTTTGGAGATTAGGGTGGAGAGCCGCCGAAGGATGATCGGTCATAACGGATGAATGGCTGGCTGGAAAGCTGTTTCGACCAGTCCTCTCCTGGTACATCGCGCGGCACGATCAGACGGTAGGCCTCAAGCGCCTGAGTCGTCCAGCGCAGATCGCTTTGAAGTGAAAAGGCGAACGAATGATGGCGGTCATGTCGATCTCGCCGATCTCGTCAAACTGCCGCGTTCGCCTCGACAAGATGAACTTCAGTGGCATGGCGACCCGCGAGCCAAGCTAGCGCAGACGCGGCGACCAACACGGCGGCGCTGAGCTCGAATGTGGCTTTGTAACCGCTTAGATCAAAGGCCAGGCCGCCGATAATTGCGCCGCCGGCGATCGCCAACTGGACGATAGCCACAAGCAAGCCACCACCGGCCTCAGCATCATCGGGCAGCGTCTGCGCGAGCCACGTCCACCACCCGACGGGAGCGGCAGTCGCGACCAATCCCCAGAGTCCGAGCAGCACAGCGGTCAGCATCGGCGACTCGCCGAAGTTCACTAGCGCCAGTGCGATGCCGGCCATGATCAGCGGGATCACCGTCAGCGTGCGGTACAGGCCACTGCCCATGAATCTTTCGATCACAAAGGTGCCGATAAACCCTGCAAGTCCCAACCCCAACAGCATGAAAGACAACGTCGAGACACTGACGCCCGTCACCCCCTCAAGGAATGGGCGCAGGTAAGTAAACAGCATGAACTGCCCCATGAAGAACACGCTGACGGCGACCATTCCCAATGCGACGGGCAACTGCTTCATCAGCCGCAGGACGTTGCCGCTACCTGCCGGGCGCTCGGTCTTGAAGGACGGCAGGCTGATCAACAGCCACACGGCCGCAAGCACGGCGACAGGAACCACACAAAAGAACGCGCCGCGCCAGCCTATCAGCGAGCCAAGAAACGCGCCCGCCGGTGCGGCAATTACCGTGGCCAGCGCATTACCGCCATTGACGATGGCCAGCGCTCGGGACACTTGATCAGGCTTTACCAAACGCATTGCAGTCGCCGCCGACAATGACCAGAAACCGCCGATGGCTATGCCGATCAAAGCACGTCCGATCATGAATGAAGGATAGCTTGGCGCGAGCGCGACGACCGTGCCTGACACGATCATCAGCAAGGTCAGGCACAGCAGCAACTTCTTGCGTTCGACGCGAGCGGCGATCGATGCGATGACCAGGCTTGTGATCAATGCGAAGGCACCGGACACCGAAATACCCTGCCCGGCCTGGCCTTCGGTGATGTGCAGGTCTGCCGCAATCGGCGTCAGCAGGCTGACGGGCATGAATTCTGAAGCGACCAGGGCGAAGGCGGCCAACGACATGGCCAGCACGGCGCTCCAGCCGCCTGTTCTTTTAGAAGGATCTGTAGAGGGAGACGTCATGAGAACTACCTGTGATGCGAAAAACGTGTGGGTGTGATGCGCAGGGGTGCAAGCCGTTTGCCGCCTGGATGGGCAGCCCCCTGTAACAGATAGACACATTCTCCCGGCCGATCCGTCTCTGCCCTAGTGCATTCCTCTTGAATGCTTGCCTAATCCTCTGAGGATGCGGGGTGGCGTATAGGAAACGCCTGTTCAGCGGATTAGAGTTCGGTCAACAGGAGCGACCCGCCATGATCGACACCCCCAGGCATCATGAATCACCTTTGGCGTTGAGCATTGACCCGCGCGTGAGCGTACCGGGTGACTTCGCCACATCCATACCCGGGCTGTCGCTGTTTCGTCGCGATCAGCCGGCGCCCCCCGTCGTGTGCATGATCGAACCGAGCCTGATTCTGGTGGGCCGCGGGGAAAAGCGTTTGTGGGTCGGTGGTGAAGGTTATAGCTACGACCCTTCGCGGTTTCTGGTCACGTCGCTGGACCTGCCAGCCAATTCCGAAGTGATGCTTGCCAGTCCCGAACAACCCTGTGTCGGGCTGGTGCTGAAACTGGATGTCAGCATGCTCGCCGAGGTCATCACCAAGGTTGGCTTGCCAGAGAAGCGACAACCCTCCACGGGGTCAGGCGCAGGCATTGGCAATATGTCGTCCGCCCTGGAAGGCGCGCTCGATCGCCTGCTGGCATTGCTCGATGAACCAGAGGCGATCCCGGTGCTGGCGCCGCTGATCCTGCGGGAAATCCACTATCGACTGCTCTATACCGATCAAGGCGCACGCCTGCGCCAGATCACGGCCGTCGATGGCCAGGGTTACCGCATCGCCAAAGCCATCGACTGGCTCAAGGTCAACTACACCGATGCACTGCGCATCGACGATCTCGCAGCGCGGGTGCAAATGAGCGCGCCCACCTTTCACCATCATTTTCGCCAGCTCACCGGCATGAGCCCGCTGCAGTACCAGAAATGGCTGCGGCTGAACGAAGCGCGTCGGCGGATGTTGGTAGAACGCCTCGACGTTTCGCGGGCGGCGTTTGCGGTGGGATATGAAAGCCCCTCGCAGTTCAGCCGCGAATATGCCCGCCTGTTCGGGACCGCGCCCAGTCGTGACATTGCCCTGCTGCGTGGAGAGCCATTCGAGGCAGAAACGCTCGGCAACGCGGCCAGTTGAGCGAAAGACACGCTTTATCGGTGATGCGCCTCGCAGCGTTTCACCGCTTATAAAAATGCACGTCAACCGATGATCAAGCGGGTGAACCATGGAACTACGAATCAACCAGAAGACCTATCAGATCGATGCCGACGCCGATACCCCCTTGCTGTGGGTGATCCGCGATGATCTGGGCATGACCGGTACCAAGTACGGCTGCGGCCTGGCGCAGTGCGGCGCCTGCTCCGTGCTGGTGGACGGCAATGTCGTGCGCTCGTGCGTCACGCCGGTGGCCGGTGTGGTTGGCCGCGAGGTCACCACCATCGAGGCCATCGAAACCGATGAGGTGGGCAAACGAGTGGTCTCGACCTGGGTCGATCTGCAGGTCGCCCAATGCGGCTACTGCCAGTCCGGGCAGGTGATGGCCGCCACCGCGCTGCTCAAACAAAACCCCAAACCGAGTGATGCGCAGATCGAGGCCGCGATGGTCAATCTGTGCCGCTGCGGCACGTACAACGCCATTCATGCTGCCGTGCATGAGCTTGCCGGCAAGGGAGACGCCTGATGAACGTTCGTATCGACCCTTCCCAGGAAGTCTCTGCGCTTGATCTGCACGATCCGGTCAATGTGTCGCGCAGACGTTTTCTGACCGGGACCGCCGTGGGCGCTCTGGTCCTCGGCTTTGGCCTGCCGCTCGGTTCGACACGCGTGCAAGCTGCAGCGGCGGCGACTGCAACGACCGAGCGCGGCACGCAGGTTCCGGCGTTTCTCGAGATCCGCCCGGACAACCGCGTGCGTCTGCTGTGCCCGTTCATGGAAGGCGGCCAAGGTACGTTCACCGCGATGGCGCAAATCGTCGGCGAAGAGCTGGATGCCGATCCGTCGACCTTCCTGGTCGAAGCCGCCCCGCCCGGTGAGGCCTATGTGGTCATGGAGAATGGCATGCGCATCACCGGCGGCAGCATGTCGGTACGCATGAGTTACCCGGTGATGCGCCGCCTCGGCGCCCTCGCCCGCGCCATGCTGTTGCAGGCGGGCGCGCAGCAACTTGGCGTGCCAGTCAGCGAGTTGAGCACCGAGCCCGGCAAAGTCGTGCACGCCAAGTCTGGCCGCTCGTTGGCTTACGGTGAGCTGGCCGAGCGTGCGATGGACCTGCCGGTTCCCGATCCGGCGTCGGTAAAACTGCGTGATCCGAGCCAGTTCCGCTGGATCGGCAAACCGGTCAAGCGCGTCGATGCCTATGACAAGTCCACGGGCAAGGCGCTCTACAGCATCGATCTGAAAGTCGACGGCATGCTCCATGCCGCCGTCCAGCATGCTCCGCGCCTGGGTATGACAGTGGGCAACCTGCGCAACGAGGATCAGGTCAAGGCGATGAAAGGCGTGCATTCCGTGCATCGTCTGCCGGGTGCCGTGGCAGTGATTGCCGAGCGCTGGTGGCACGCCAAACGTGCGGTGGAAGCGATTCAGGTCGATTGGCAGGAGCCAACGGCCGACAGCAAAGTACGGCCGATGCCTGCCGACTTTTCCAGCGACGACTGGTTCAAGCGACTCGCTGAAGAAAAAGGCCCCGCCAGAGATGACGAGAATGAAGGCAACGTTGCTTCGACTCTGGCTGATGCCAAGACTCGAATCGACGCCACCTATCACAATCAATACTTGAACCACGGGCAGTTGGAACCCCCTTCGGCACTGGCCAGATTCAATCCGGACGGTTCGCTGGAAGTCTGGCTGCCCAATCAGGCGCCGGACATGTTTCGTGCCGACATTGCCAAACGCACGGGGCTGGATCCGTCTCGCATCACCTTGCATTCGCCACTGCTGGGTGGGTTCTTCGGTCGGCATTTCCTCTACGACTCAGCCAGTCCTTATCCTCAGGCGATCGAACTGTCCAAGGCGGTTGGCCGCCCGGTCAAACTGATCTGGAGTCGCGAGGAAGAATTCCTGCGTGACGTGCTCCGTCCCGTTGCTGCGGTGAATTTCCGGGCTGCGCTGGATGACGACGGCTGGCCGCTGGCAATCGAAGCGATCAGTGCCACTGAAGGTCCGACCGAGGCTCTCGCCGGCAAGCAGGGAGAAAAGCTCGATCCTACGGCGCTTGAAGGTCTGTCGGGCAAGTCCTATGCAATCGCCAACAAGCGGATTGCGCAGATCTACGTCAAAGGCCCGGCCATGCTGGGTTACTGGCGTTCGGTGGGTAATTCCCTCAATGACTTCTTCTATGAATCGTTCCTTGACGAATTGGCCGACAAGGGCGGCAAGGACCCATTCGAACTGCGCCTGCATTTGCTGCGTGACAACCAGCGGCTGACCACACTGCTGCAAGCGGTGGCTGAACTGTCGGGAGGCTGGAAGCGCGGGCCGTTTACCGCCGAGGATGGCACCCGTCGTGCGCGAGGCGTGGCGATGGCTTCGCCGTTCGGTACCGAGACTGCGGTGATCGCCGAAGTGTCCATCGAGAATGGGCAGGTCAAGGTGCACGATATCTGGCAGGCAATTGACCCGGGCAGCATCGTCAATCCGGCGATTGTCGAAGCTCAGGTCAATGGCGCCGTGGCGCTGGGGCTGTCGCAGACGCTGGTGGAAGAGTCCGTGTGGATTGATGGCAAACCCCGGGCGCGCAATTACGACTTGTATCCGATCCTGCCGCCAGCGCGGATGGCAAGGGTACACGTGCGTGTCGTCGAGAGCGGGGAAAAAATGGGCGGTATCGGTGAACCGCCGTTGCCTGCCGTCGCGCCCGCCGTCGCCAACGCGGTGGCGACGCTGACGGGGCAACGGGTTCGCAGCCTGCCCATGAGCCGACACACCTTCACTTGATCCGCGCCGGAGCGTCCATGAATAACAGCCGATTCGCAAGAACCGCTGGCTGGCTGGCAGTGCCGTGTCTGGTCGCGGCAGGCCTGCTGGCCTGGTATGTCAGCCGCGAGCCCGTCTCGCCTCTTGAAAACCATCAGATCGCCGTGGCCGACATCGACCCGGCGCTGGTCGCCCGTGGTGAATACGTCGCCAGGCTCAGCGATTGCGTGGCTTGCCACAGCGTGCCAGGTGGCGCGCCGTTCGCCGGCGGCCTGGAAATGGCCACACCGCTGGGCGCGATCCATGCGACCAATATCACACCGGACGCAGAGACCGGCATCGGCCACTACAGCCTAGAGGACTTCGACCGTGCCGTGCGCCACGGTGTGGCACCTGACAGTCGCCGTTTGTACCCGGCAATGCCCTACCCGTCCTACGCCAAGCTCAGTGACGACGACGTGCGCGCGCTGTATGCGTTCTTCATGAAAGGCGTGGCGCCGGTCAAGCAGGCGAACATCCCGAGTGCCATTCCCTTTCCGCTGAACCTGCGTTGGCCGATTGCGCTGTGGAACGGTGTGTTTGTCGACGCCGAGCCTTATGTGGCGAAACCATCTCAGGATGAACGCTGGAACCGCGGCGCTTACCTCGTGCAAGGCGCCGGGCACTGCGGCAGTTGCCACACGCCTCGCGGCTTGGCGTTCAACGAGAAGGCACTGGATGAATCCGGCACGCCGTTCCTCGCTGGCGCCTTGCTCGATGGCTGGTACGCGCCCAGCTTGCGCGATGACCACAACACCGGTCTGGGTCGATGGAGCGAGCCGGAGATCGTGCAGTTCCTCAAGACCGGGCGCAACAGGCACGCGGTGGTCTACGGCTCGATGACCGAGGCGTTCAACAACTCCACGCAGTTCATGAGCGATGACGATCTTACGGCCATTGCCCACTATCTGAAGTCGTTGCCTGGCGACCGTCAGCGCGACGGGCAGCCATGGCAGTATCAAGCAGTTTCGGCAGTGGAACGTCTGGACTCGCCGGGTGCTCATACCTACGTGACGAGCTGTGCCTCTTGCCACGGTCTGGACGGCAAGGGCCAACCTGAATGGATGCCGCCACTGGCGGGCGCCACCTCGGCACTGGCCAAGGAGAGCGCCTCGGCGATCAACATCACCCTCAATGGTTCGCAGCGTGTCGTGGCTGCCGGTGTACCGGACGCCTATCGCATGCCGGCATTCCGCGAGCAGTTATCGGATCAGCAGATTGCTGAGGTACTGACCTTCATGCGCAGCACTTGGGGCAATCACGCCAGCGCTGTCGATGCGAAGGCGGTTGGCAAGCTGCGTGAACACACCGATCCGGCCAGCAGCAGCCCGATCATTCTGCAGATGCGCTAGAGGAGCGTGTGATGGAAAGCATCGACTGGCTGGTCCTGCGCACGGCGCGGGACTGGTTCGCGGCTGGAGAGCACGTACGCATCGCCACCGTGGTGCGAACGTGGGGTTCTTAACCGCGTCCGGTCGGGTCGATGATCGGTGCCGTATTTGGCCACCATGGCGTTGTTCAACGGCTTCAAGGTAGCGGTTTACGATCCACGCCCGGAATATATCGAGATCCGGGCGGTGAACGGCGTGGAGCGAATCGTCGGCATGCCCGATGACGTGGGCGCTTCGCGCGCCGCGACTTGCTGATTTCGTATAAAGCCTAGTGTGGTGTTTCAGAAATGCCATCTAAAAATCACGCCCCCAACGCTCATGCTGCGCGTACTCCAGTGGCTGGAATCGTCAGGCTTACTTTGCAATACCTGATTTACCAATTGCTGAACTTGCTCATCTGAAAGGGTCCGTGGCCGACCAGAGCGCGGTTCATCGTTCAAACCCAGCAATCCCAATTTAGAGAAACGCTGGCGCCATCGTGATACTAAATCCTTGCTGGTGCCCAAGCGCTGAGCAATGTCGTTGCCGGACTCGCCAGCGGCGCAGGCGTGGATTATTTTTGCGCGCAGGCATGCGTCATGGGCGCCTTTGCGGAGCTTGATGCGGCGTAGCAGTTCCGCATTTTCAGTTTCAGAAAGAGTAATAACAGTTGCTGGTCGGCCCATAACGATACACAACGCTTGATGAGTGGGTTTCTACAAAGACCAGATCGAATTTTCACTGGCCTATCTGAAACACCACACTAGATTTTCACACAATCTGTCTTCTGGCGCTCTTTTTTCAACACCCACAAACCTATGATCCTTTGGCTCTACTTGGCCTTTAACTCAAAATCCCTAGAATTTCCGGTATGGGATGAGTCGCTGAATCTATTCCAGCAACGATGCGCTGGGTATTTCTCTGAACCAACACACCGCCCATAAGCTTGGAGGGTTCATACACGCGAACGCCCTGCACTCCAAACCCCGGATCAAGCACCCCGCTCGTTTGTACGCGTAACCAATAAGACTGCGTATTTGCGCCGGCGTGGCCTGCGGCAATTATTTTTCCACTTGCTTGCAAGGCCACAGAAGAACACGTGACGTAATACCCAGGGAAGTCCACTGGAATATCCACCGATAGTCTGCTGCCGCTGTTGAACGCCTTATCAAACTCGCCATCGACCGTCAGCCTGGAAATACACACATAATAATTCCCGTTTTCTGCCGACTCAGTCCCGACGACGATGATCCGTTCCTGATCATCAAGAATGATCCGGCCAGTCGAGTTGTAGCCTTCCTCCTCCCAATATCCATGGCAGCCGAATGCCTGATCAAGAGCCCCCATGGGTGTAAAACGAGCAATCGATTGCTTCCTGTCAGACACTCCATCCCGAATTCGATCAAGCGTTCCCCCAACCAGAATCTTCCCGTCACGGGCAATCACCACGCTTGCAATGGTTGTATCTTGCCCATTCAAGCGCACTTCGATAAAGCCCCGCCCTCCACCAAACTCCAGATCACTCTCACCATTGGCCAAGAGGCGATGGAGCCTAGTACCTCGGTAAACAATCTGTTGTTGATCCACCAGTGTATAAGGCGCTGCGACGAGGATTTTCCCATCACCTTGTAAACATCCATGCGAAGGAAACTCAGTAAACACATTGCCTTCAGCCGGTAACGGTAGAATTTTATTGCCGAACACCAGATCTGGGGTTCCATTGCTGTTAAACCGTGTAACCGCAACCCGTGACTGCTCGTCACTCAGGGAGTTGCGAAGCGACCCGATCAACACATATTTGCCATCAGCCTGGAGGAGTAATTGAACAGGAACCGACAAACTTCCGGGCGCAAATCCCCACTTGGTGACGCCCTCCTCTCCAAACTGAAGATCAGCGCTGCCGTCTGCAAGGATTCTGTACAGCCAGATCTCATTCGAAACCCAGAGACCATGAACAATCGACCCCTGTTCATCTTCAATCATGCACCTGAGGGATCCTGAACCGTTGGGAATCTGCACAACGCCATCTACACCAAATGTCGGATCAAGTTCCCCTGGGGCAAATGCAGAAGCGCCCTGTTTACTGGTCATTTTATTCATCCTTTGGATAAGACTGTACGCAACTTCCGTGCGCACACTGATGACCTGGAAGTATTGAGACAGTCAGTTGAATTTGCACAAATGACTGTCACATGATCTGCCCCCGCAAAACACCTGTCATAAATGACAGTCCGCATACCCTTACGAGCCATATCAGTGTCCCTGAAGCCCCTCCCGCCCAAGCGGCGCCTTCCTGCTCCAACCTAGCGCTGGGCATCAGCAGTGAAATCATGTTCAGAGCTGGATACCGAATACAAACGGCTTGCGTGGATTATCCAAATCAACGGCAGCCAGAATGCGCTGCTCACTCGGTTGCACGATGATGTCAAAGAGAGCACTGGTTTGGTCAATGCCTGCAATTCCATTACTTCCGAAGGTGGGATCAAGGATGCCGTTCGGTAAAACACGCAGCCAGTAAGCACTTACGTCATCTCCTGCATCACCACCGACTACGATGCTTTTATCTGGTTGAACAGCGACTGATCGACACGTCACATACCAGTCGGGAGTATCTGCCGGAATACGCACAGCTAGAGTTTTACCATTATTGAAGTCCGAAGCGTAAATGCCATCACGTGTCAGTTTAGATATACATGCCAACATCCTGCTGTCTAGATACTCGTAACCCACACAAACAATGCTTTCCTCGTCGATGATTACCTTTCCCATACCCCTATCACTTTCCGATTCCCAAGAGCCGGATAGTCCAAATGATGAATCAAGACTTCCATCGATAAATAATCGGATTACTACGTGGGTGATTTCACCCGACTCGGATCGTTGAGTCCCCCCTACCAGAATCTTCCCGTCATCGGTACTTAATACCGTAATGCCTTTCGACTGCTGGTTGTTGAAACGAATTGTTAAAAATCCCTGCCCCCCAAACTCATGATCTAAATCACCATCCGACAGAAATCGGTAGAGCAAGGTTTCTTCAGCACCGCCATCGTTCGGAACAACCAATAACAATATCTTTCCATCGGCCTGCAAGCAGGCTGATGGCGTGGAAATATCCACAGTCGGAATTAATCTGTTACCGAAAACCAGGTCGGGACTGCCACTTCGATTAAACCGGGTGAACGCTGTTTGACGCTTGAAAGGGTCATTACCGACTTTACCAATCAATAAAATCTTACCGTCCGGCTGCAGCAACAAATGAATTGGCAATGAATCGACGCCCGGCACGAAAGCCCACCTACTGACTCCATTTTGGCCAAATTGCATATCCTGCGTCCCGTCGGAAAACATACGGTACAGGGAACATTCTCGTGCTTCCCAAGCTGCCAGAATGTATCCCCCCCTATCATCAGCAACAATTGACCTGATCGATCCAGTGCTATGAGGCAGAGCGAAGCGCCCTCCCTCCCCGAATGCCGGATCAAGTTCACCGGGGCGGCGCTGAGTATCAGAGGACGTGTTCATTCCTTTCACTCTTCTTAATTAGATATGGGTTGAGCAGCTGTCTACAGCCCCGACCTTAGCGTGAGCGGCCACCCCGCGCGACTGTCAGAAATGACAGTCCAACTACCTTTGCACGCCATAAAAGTGGCCTTGTAAGCCAACTATTCATGAAGCATTAGAATGAGTGGGTATGCTCGGGCAGTCTCGACATCAGCGCTGCAGACAAAAGATTGGTCTTCGGTCAGCCCATAAAAAACCCGCCATTCGCCATTGCTGGCGGTTTTTATGGTTCTTCACGGATTACCGGGAAAGACGCTCTTGATTTTCATGAAAAAGAATTCGCTATCCCGGTAACCGTACGCCATCCGCTTGATAACCTTTATTCGATTGTTTATGCCTTCCAACTGCCCCGTGTGCATCGGCCAGCGAACCCGGCTGACGATTCCCCGCCAGTAACCCTTTAGCCGTTGGCGAACAGGATCAGAGCCGGTATCGCGCTTTCATAAGCGTGGCGCAGCCATTGCTTCCAGGCTGATCTCCAGCCCCAGGCGGTACTTGGCGTCCAGAGTGTTTTGAGTTCAGCTTTCATCAAGTAGACCGTCATCAACGCTTGGTTGGCCGCCAGCAAATCC
>NZ_FYDT01000022.1:0-99857 GCF_900187585.1 Pseudomonas sp. Irchel 3E19 | reverse complement strand
TGTCAAGTGATTATTTTCAGAAGTTTTCGAAGAATTCTTCAACAACTTCAACCACTTGCGCTTCCGATCTCTCGTTAGCGGGAGGCGAATTCTACAGCGTTACATGCTGCTGTCAACACCTCTTTTTCTCCGCTTTCGACCGAGAAGATCGAACCGTTAAAAGAGCCAAACATCACCGCTCCTTCAACTCCTTCCAGGCTTCGATGAGCTGAAGCAACCCGCTATCGAAAACCGTATAACTCATTGAATCTCAAGGAGTTTTCCGTTTCGACTGCGCCGGAAGTGGGGCGAATTATAGACGTCTGGAATCTGCCGTCAACAGGTAATTCGATTTTTCTATCGATAGATGGAAAAAGCTTTCTATATATAGACGCAGTCGCAATGAATGCGCAGTATATTGCCCAACACCACACGAATACCGTGCCCTTACCTTGGACGACGCCGCTCAATGAATGACCAACCTCGCTCGCTAGCCTCAATGCTGTTCCCGGTTGGCCTGCTATTAATAGCCATGGCGTCGATCCAGTCTGGAGCATCTCTGGCCAAAAGCATGTTTCCGGTGGTGGGCGCCCAAGGCACAACCACTCTGCGCCTGATTTTCGCCAGCATGATCATGTTTTTATTGCTGCGCCCATGGCGAGCCAGGCTCACAGCCAAATCCCTGCGCACTGTAATCGTTTACGGCATGGCATTGGGCGGCATGAACTTCCTCTTTTATATGTCCCTGCGCACTGTGCCATTGGGAATTGCCGTGGCCCTGGAGTTTACCGGCCCGCTTGCAGTAGCCATCTACGCGTCCCGACGCGCTATCGATTTTGTCTGGATCGCCTTGGCCGCCGCCGGCCTCCTGCTGCTTATACCCACCGGAATGACTACCGCTGGAATCGATCTGGTCGGCGCTGGCTATGCCTTGGGAGCGGGTATCTGCTGGGCGCTGTACATTCTTTTCGGGCAGAAGGCCGGCGCTGATAACGGCGTCACAACCGCAGCGCTGGGCGTGATGATCGCGGCACTATTTGTAGCACCCATTGGTATCGTGCATGCCGGTGCGGCTCTACTGACGCCGTCGCTTATCCCTATCGCCATTGGTGTTGCTGTGTTGTCCACCGCCCTGCCCTACACCCTGGAAATGGTCGCCCTGACCCGCATGCCCGCCCGCACCTTTGGCACCTTGATGAGTATCGAGCCCGCGTTCGGCGCCCTATCAGGGCTGCTGTTTCTGCAGGAATACCTCACGCTGTCACAATGGATGGCGATCCTTTGCATTATTCTGGCTTCCGTCGGAGCGACCATGACCATGGGCAGCGCCGCCAAGCCGGCCATTGCGGCAGATTGAAACAGGATTTGACGAAGCTCTGGCAATTGGCGTTCATTTAGGCCATGTTTAGAACGTTAACTCGGTGCCAGATATGGATTTTTTTCGGACAGGGATATCAAAACGCGTAGAGCGCAGCGAATACAGGCGGACCCGAGCGTAAGACTCGCGGCAGTCATAAGGACGGTAATGAAACGAATTTTGATACTGATCGCTGTACTCGCAGTTGCTGGCTGCGCGGCGACCTCGAAAACCCAGGTGAAGCACGGTAAAAAAGGGTTGCACATAAACTGTTCGGGGCTCTCTTCCTCTTGGGATCGGTGCTACACCAGCGCAGCCAATTCCTGCGCTCCGAAAGGCTACAAGGTGATCGCCAAGTCCGGTGACTCCGTGGAGGAGCCAGGGGACTATCCATTCGGCCTCAACCCTGCCGGCTATACCAGCCGCAGCATGATCGTCATCTGTAAATAGATCAGGACTGCCTGGCGATCTGGCGTTCAATCTCATCATGACTGGACGTCAGCACCCGACGCTGAACATCAGGCGTGGCCAGCATTCGCGCGACCACCAAAGCGCCGACACACTGCGACAACACTGACCACGCCAGGCTGTCGCTCTCCAGTATCTGCGCCCAACGCTCCTGAAGCCGGCAAATCCACAACTCTGCCTGCTCTCGCACTTGCACGTCAGCGCGGGCAATTTCCGCGCCCAACGCCGGCAAGGCGCAACCTGACTCCGGTTGCTCGACATGAGCCATGCTTAGATAGTGCCTGAGACAGCGTTCCAGTCGCTCGCGATTCTGCGCACCCTGCGCGCCCAGCCGCTCAAGACTTTGCTCCAACTCTCTCTCGACGATGGCCGTGAACAATGCATCCTTCCACGAAAAGTGGCTGTAAAACGCCGCCCCGCTCAAACCGATAGCTTTCATCAAACCATCGACACCAACGGTGGAAAACCCGGATTTCTTGGCCGACAGCGCACTGCTCTGCAAGAGCTTCTCCCGGGTTTCCAGCTTGTGACTGGCGGAGTACCGCATGATGTTGTCCTCGTAATTGAGCGCCTTGACGTTGCCTGGATCCTAGCATAACGTTCGTTCACTTAACGTTCGTTCACTTAACGATCGTTTACTAAAGGGATTCACCCATGAATAACAAGAAGGTCGTATTGGTTGTTGGCGCTGGTGATGCCACGGGCGGAGCGATTGCCAAGCGCTTTGCCAAAGAGGGATTCGTTGCCTGTGTCACGCGGCGCAGTGCCGACAAACTGCAGCCACTGGTAGAAGCGATTGAAGCTGACGGTGGAGAAGCTCACGGCTTTGCTTGCGATGCACGCAAGGAGGAAGACGTCATCGCACTAATCGAAGATATCGAAACCCGGCTCGGCCCCATTGAAGCCTTCGTCTTCAACATCGGCGCCAACGTGCCGTGCAGCATTCTCGAAGAAACGGCTCGCAAGTATTTCAAGATTTGGGAAATGGCCTGTTTTTCCGGGTTTCTCAATGCTCGAGAGGTGGCCAAGCGAATGGTCACCCGCAAGCGCGGCACCATTCTATTCACCGGTGCCACTGCCGGACTGCGCGGGGCTGCCGGATTTGCCGCATTCGCCGGGGCCAAACACGGTATCCGCGCGCTGGCGCAAAGCATGGCGCGGGAGCTGGGGCCCATGAATATCCACGTCGCCCATGTCGTGGTCGATGGTGCGATCGATACCGACTTCATCCGCACCAATTTCCCGGAGAAATACGCCACCAAGGATCAGGACGGCATCCTCAACCCCGAACACATTGCTGAAAACTACTGGTACCTGCACAGCCAGCCACGAGACGCCTGGACGTTCGAACTGGATCTGCGTCCATGGAATGAACGCTGGTAAGCCACCGCCCATAACAATAAATAGAGAGCAGCGATAATGACGAAAACCGTAGAGTTCTATTTCGACCTCGGCAGCCCTACCACTTATCTGGCCTACACCCAACTGCCGAAGATCTGCGCCGATACTCACAGCGAGCTGATCTACATCCCTATGTTACTCGGAGGCGTATTCAAGGCCACCGGCAACGCTTCCCCAGCAATGATCCCGGCGAAGGGCCGTTATTTGTTTCAGGATCTGGATCGCTACGCCAAACGTTATGGCGTACCCCTCAGGTTCAACCCGCACTTTCCGATCAACACGTTGCTGTTGATGCGTGCCGTTACAGGCATACAACTGCGCCAGCCAGAACGCTTTCAAGCGTTTATCGATTGTTTATTCACTGCGTTGTGGGTAGAAGGTCGAAGCCTCGGCGAACCGGCAACCGTCGCCGCTGTGTTGATCGAGCACGGGTTTGATCCCGATGAAGTCCTGGCGCTGACCAATGATGAAACGGTCAAGTCTGCACTGAAGGAGAACACCGAGACAGCCATTAAACGCGGCGTTTTCGGTGCCCCGACTATGTTTATCGGCAATCAGATGTTCTTCGGCCAGGACCGTCTCGACTTCGTCGAAGCCGCGTTGCGCATGGCCTAGATTGACAAGACGACTCAGGCGCCAATTTCAGCGCCTGAGTCGCAAACCATCAAATGGCCGCAGTGCGCGTGTTCAACCAATCCAGCGCCGCACCGTCCAGCAGCGGGTTCAAGCGTTCACGCACTTCGGCGTGGTAAGCGTTGAACCACTGCTTCTCTTCCTGAGTCAGCAACGATGGCACCAGGCAACGCGTGTCGATCGGGCACAGCGTCAGCGTTTCAAACTTGAGGAATTCGCCGAATTCGCTACTCCCCGCCACTTGGTTCATCGCCAGGTTCTCGATGCGCACGCCCCAACGCCCCGGACGATAAGTGCCCGGCTCGATGGATGTAATCATCCCCGGCTGCATCGCGGTTTGCGGCGCCGGCGCAGCCTGATAGGCAATCACCTGCGGCCCTTCATGTACGTTGAGGAAGTAGCCAACGCCATGACCCGTACCATGCCCGTAATCCACGCTTTGCGCCCAGATCGGCGCGCGCGCGATGGCATCCAGCAGCGGCGACAGAATGCCTTTCGGGAACTGTGCCCGTGACAGCGCAATCACGCCTTTCAACACGCGCGTGCAGTCACGCTTCTGTTCTTCCGTCGGCGTCCCGACCGGCACCATCCGCGTGATGTCGGTCGTACCGCCCAGGTACTGACCACCGGAATCGATCAGCAACAAGCCGTCGCCCTCGATCACCGCATGCTCTTCTTCGGTGGCGTGATAGTGCGGCATCGCGCCATTGGCGTTGAACGCAGCGATGGTGTTGAAACTCAGCGAGACATAATCCGGACGACGCTCACGAGCCGCGGTGAGTTTTTCGTCGATGGTGAGCTCGGTAATGCGCTCGCGGCCCCAGGCCGATTCCAGCCAGGCGAAGAATTCGCACAACGCCGCGCCGTCCTGCTCCATCGCTTTACGGATGTGCGCGGCGTCGGCTTCACTTTTTTGCGACTTGGCCAGCGTCGTCGGATTCAAGCCCTCGACCAGCTTCACGCCGTTGTCGAGGTTATCCAGCAGACCGCTGGTGACGCGGGCTGGATCTACCAGCAGACTCGCGCCGCTCGGCACGGCACGCAGGGCATCAGCCACTTCGTTGTAATCACGCAGCGTCACGCCATCCTGTGCCAGCACGGCGCGCAATTGCGCATCCACCTTGCTCAGCGCGACAAACAACGTGGCTTGCTGTTGATTGATCAGGGCGAAGGAGACAAACACCGGGTTGAACGACACGTCGCCGCCGCGCAGGTTGAACAGCCACGCGATGTCGTCGAGCGTGGCGATGAAGTGCCAATCGGCGCCGCGTTCCTGCAAGGTTTCACGCAGTTTGGCGAGCTTCTCGCCACGGCTGACGGTCGCTTGTGGCGGCAGATGCTGATAGATCGGCGCGTTCGGCAAAGTCGGACGGTCACTCCAGACTTCCTTGAGCAGATCGATATCGGTGCGCAGACGTGCGCCACGCGCTTGGAGCTTGCTGCCCAGGGTCCGCGCCGAAGCCACGGCCATCACCGCGCCGTCGACCGCCACCACGCCACCTTCGGGTGTTTGCTCAGCCAACCAGTCCAGCGGGCTCGGTTGACCCGGTTGCAGCTTGACCAGTTCGATGCCGCTGCCATTGAGTTCCTTGGTTGCTTGTTCCCAGTAACGGCTGTCGGCCCAGACGCCGGCGAAATCCTGGGTGACAATCAGAGTCCCGACCGAACCGTGGAAACCCGACAGCCACTGGCGGCCCTGCCAGTAACCCGGCAGGTATTCCGACAAATGCGGGTCGGCGGACGGCACCAGCAGGGCATGAATGCCTTCGCGGCGCATCAGTTCACGGGTGTGCGCCAAGCGCTGGGGAACCGATCCTTCGGTCAAGGTCTGGGTACTCATCATGTCTCCTGCTAATCACTTCATCGTTATTGTTCGTCGCCATCAGGTCGGCGCGTTTAAAGCCCTGTCGCCCAGAATGCCGGGGCACTGGCGCAGGCGGTCTTGATCAGTTCTGCGGCCTTGTCGACATCTTCGGCGCGGGTGAAGCGGCCGAGGCTCAAGCGGATAGTACGCCCGGCCAGACGCGCATCATGTCCCAGCGCCATAAGCACGTGGGATGGCGCGTTGCTCGCGGAGTTGCAGGCCGAGGTCGCGGAAAATGCGATCGAATGGCTCAGCGCCGCGCCGTTGAATTCGCCTTCGCTGAAGGTCAGGCTCAAGGTGTGCGGAATGCGTTGCGTGGCACTGCCGTTGAGGCGCACTCCTGGCAGGCTCAACAGTTGTTCGAGCAAGCGCTCGCGCAATGCGACGATGGTTTTTTTCTCCTCATCGAACGCGACAGCGGCCAAAGCAAATGCAGCGCCCATCGCGGCGATCTGATGGGTCGCCAAAGTGCCTGAGCGCAGACCGCTCTCGTGTCCGCCGCCGTGAATCTGCGCTTGCACGCGTTGCTGCGCTCGCGGGCCGACGTACAACGCGCCGATACCTTTAGGTCCGTAGAGCTTATGCGCCGAGAACGACATCAGATCCACCGGCCACTGCGCCAGGTCGATTGCTACCTTACCGGCGCCCTGCGCCGCATCGACATGAAACAGCGCCTCACGCCCGCGAACGATTTCACCAATGGCCGGGATGTCGTTGACGGTGCCGAGTTCATTGTTGACCAGCATTAACGACACCAGAAAGGTGTCGTCACGCATGGCTTCACTGACCGCTTGCGGGGTAATCAAGCCCTCGGCGTCCGGCACCAGATAGGTGACGGCAATGCCGGCGTCTTGTAACTGGCGG
The DNA here is from genome assembly GCF_900187585.1 of Pseudomonas sp. Irchel 3E19. Classification (NCBI taxonomy): domain Bacteria; kingdom Pseudomonadati; phylum Pseudomonadota; class Gammaproteobacteria; order Pseudomonadales; family Pseudomonadaceae; genus Pseudomonas; species Pseudomonas sp. Irchel 3E19. The sequence goes on along the minus strand of NZ_FYDT01000022.1, from coordinate 93,291 downwards.
GCAGTATCGAGGATGGCTTTGTGTTCGATCTGGCTGGTAATGATGTGGCCGCCGGAAACACCACGGGCCTGAGCCACACCTTTGAGGGCGAGGTTATTGGATTCGGTCGCGCCGGAGGTCCAGACGATCTGTTGCGCATCAGCGCCGACCAGTTCGGCGACTTGTCGGCGGGCCTGCTCGACCGTTTGCCGGGCCTGCTGGCCGAAGGCGTGGGAACTGGAAGCCGGGTTGCCGAAGTTACCGTGAAACCCCAGACACTCGATCATCACCTGGATGACCCGCTCGTCCACCGGGGTGGTGGCGGCGTAATCAAAATACAACGGACGTGTGTTCATAAAAGACTCGCAGAGCGTGTTCCGGGATCAGGAGGCTCGTATCTGCAAACGGCACAGCGCAGCCTTGTGAGCTGCGCGTCGGTTCGAGAGCGTCATCAATACCTGATCGGATGCCGTTAAAGAAGAACAACTTCATTTAAAAGTGCGTAGGAACGCTCCTGAAGCCGAGCTTAACAGGCATCGGGCCGGCGGTTGAAGCAATGCGTCAGCTAAAGCTTTCGAGAAGTAACGGATACAACGAAATCACCAGCAATGCAGCCATGCCCCAATTGAATACACGCAACCAGCGCGGCTCCTTTAACACGTTGCGCAGCAGGGTGCCGCACGCCGCCCAGACACCGACGCTGGGCAGATTGATGATAGCGAACACGGCGGCGATGACCACGACGTTGGTGAAGTAACCCTGCATCGGCGTGTACGTACTGATGGCTCCGATGGCCATGATCCAGGCCTTGGGATTGACCCACTGGAACGCCGCAGCACCGAGGTAGCTGATCGGCTTGGCCTCACCCTGGACGTTTTCGCCGACCGGTCCGGAGTGCGCGATTTTCCACGCCAGATACAACAAATAAGCCGCGCCGACGTAACGCAGAATCGTATAAAGAACCGGATAGGTCTGAAACACCGCGCCCAGGCCAAAACCCACCGCCACCACCAATACGAAGAAGCCGCAGGTGATGCCGAGCATGTGCGGGATGGTGCGGTTGAAGCCGAAGTTCACGCCCGATGCCAACAACATGGTGTTGTTCGGCCCCGGCGTAATCGAGGTAACAAGGGCAAACAGGGCAAAGCCCAGCAGCAGGTCAAGCGAAAGCGTCATGGTGGGTAAATCCGTCAGGGTCATTCAGGTGTAGACCCTATCCCACACAGCCCGGCAAACCCATGGACAGTTGGGTAAAACTTCAACCAGTACAGTTTGTTTTCAGCTTGCGCGACCGTGCAGCTGTACGGCTCGTTCGGCGCTCATTTCAGCCTTCTTGTCAAACTGGGTACGGCCAAGCAATTGGGCTTTTTTCGCGTGGTATTGATCAAAAGACAAACCACTGCGGTTCAGCGATTCCATCGCCAACTCCCGGGACTCTTCGTCGGTGTACGGGCGCAGCTCTGGAGAATTAGAAACACAACCGGCAAGTGCGGAGACAGCGAGCAGCAGGGAAACAGTCAGTAAACGATTCATGGGAGCGTCCTGGCGAGCAGTGGGGGTCGATGGAGAAAGGCTACGCCCCGGCACGCTCGCGCAGAAATCAACGCTTTCAATAGTGGCTATCAGTGATTCATCGATATCAGTCCATATCTCTTAAAGATCTATAAATATCGATTAACGTTCTTTTACGGAATAACCACCAGCCGTTATAAATCCTTTCATGCATTCGCAACTGTTGCTCCAGCAACCGTTGCCCAGCCAACAGCCGTTCAACACCCGAAGGGGCCTTTGAAGAAGCACGCAATTACACGCTCAGCGAAACCCGTCTGTGGCACAAATCCACCGCGCGCGATGTGCGAGAAGATCCTTATGTGCTGGCCCATTACGGCGAGTTCTGGGTCGCCCTCTAGGGCATCCGCTTTTTGGTCGAGCGCGCTGCGGCGCTGCTGGATGAAGCATGGGCCAAAGGCCCGAACCTCAGTGCCGAAGAGCGCGGTCATCTGGCCACCGCAATTGCCACAGCCAAAGTCGCCGCCAGCCGTCAACGCCTGGATATTTGCAGGCGCTTGTTTGAGGTCACCGGGGCGCGTTCAACCCACGCCTCGCTGCGCCTCGACCGCCATTGGCGCAACCTGCGCACGCAAACCCTGCACGACCCGCTCGATTACAAGCTCCATGAGCTGGGCGACTGGGCGCTGAACCAGGCGCTGCCGGTGCCGACCTTCTATTCCTGACCTGCCTGCATTTGAACTAAAAAGAAGGACGAGCCCATGCAACTGCTGACCCTACCACCCTCACCCGCCCTGGCCACGTCGATACGAGCCACCGCGCAAGTGTTCGAAGACCCGAAGTCCCAAGCCCTGCTCGCGCATTTGCAACAGGTCGCGCCGAGCGAGGCCAGTGTGCTGATCATCGGCGAGACCGGCACCGGCAAGGAGCTGGTAGCGCGGCACATTCATAACCTGAGCAACCGCCGCCATCGGCCCTTCGTCGCGGTCAATTGCGGGGCATTTTCCGAGACGCTGGTGGAAGCCGAATTGTTCGGCCATGAAAAAGGCGCCTTCACCGGGGCGCTGAGTGCCAAGGCCGGCTGGTTTGAAGAGGCGGATGGAGGCACGCTGTTTCTCGATGAGATCGGTGATCTGCCGATGACCATTCAGGTGAAACTGCTGCGGGTGTTGCAAGAGCGCGAAGTGGTGCGGCTGGGTTCGCGCAAAAGCCTTCCCATTGATGTGCGGGTGCTGGCGGCGACCAACGTGCAACTGGAGAAGGCCATCAACGCCGGGAATTTCCGCGAGGATCTGTATTACCGCCTCAACGTGGTCAATCTGGTGCTGAGCCCGTTGCGCGAGCGTCCGGGCGACATCCTGCCGCTGACCCGACACTTCATCGAGGCTTACAGCCAGCGCCTGGGTTACGGGCGGGTCAGCATCAGCCCCGGCGCCGAACAAAAACTGCGCAGCTACAGTTGGCCGGGCAACATTCGCGAATTGGAAAACGTCATCCATCACACCTTGTTGATCTGCCGCAACGGCGTGATCGAACGCGATGACCTGCGCCTGTCGAACCTGCGCATCGAGCGTCCTGACGATCATCAGAGCGCTGACGATTCACCGGAGGCTTTACTGGAACAGGCCTTTCAAAAACTCTTCGCGCAACAGGCCGGCGCCTTGCACGAAAAGGTCGAAGACACCTTGCTGCGCGCGGCCTATCGCTTTTGCCATTACAACCAGGTACACACCGCCGCGTTGCTGGGCCTGAGCCGTAATGTCACACGCACGCGGTTGATCAAAATCGGCGAACTGGCGGTGAACAAGCGGCGAATGACGGCAAACTTTCGAGGCGAGCGACTGATTCAGTTGTCGATCTGACCGACCAGGTTGCAGTGCAGGGCATCGTCGTGACTGCGGGCGATACTGCTCAGCACCTGGAACGAGTTGAACGTTACGGTTTTCGCCTGATGGGCGCGGATCAACTGCCAGAAATCCTGCTCGCCGCTTTCAAAACTTCTGAACGCGGCTTCCCCAGCCTCGCGGCTCTGCCATTGCAGAAAGCTCAATACCCGCCGGCCATCGTCGCTGGCTTGCACACTCGCGCTGACAAAGCCGTCGTAGTGCTGGGCCAGACGTTCGGTTTGCACTGATAACGCCGAGACCAGCGCCGGTTGCTGGCGTGGCTCGATTTCGAATTCGATCAACTGAGTGAAGCTGCGGTTTTTCGCTGATGCTTGCATGAAAGTCCCCACTTGGCTGTAAGGCGAATCTTGCGACTCGATGACGCGGAGGGTAAAACCTCTAGTTAAGTCAAGGTCAAGAGCTGTTTTCCAATGATCACCAAAGAAAATGTGCACAAGCCGCTAACCGTCGGCGAAGTCGCGGCGCGCAGCGGCGTGGCAGTCACCGCGCTGCATTTTTATGAATCCAAGGGATTGATCAAAAGCCAGCGTAATGCCGGTAATCAGCGCCGTTACCCGCGAGCGGTGCTGCGCCGGGTGGCGTTGATCAAAGTTGCCCAGCGTCTGGGGATTCCACTGGCGGAGATTGGCGAAGCGCTGAAAATCCTCCCCGACGATCGCGCACCGACGGCGGCCGACTGGAAGATTCTGTCGGAGCAGTGGCGGCGGGAGCTGGATGAGCGGATTACCCAACTGACCCTGCTGCGCGACCGGCTCACCGGCTGCATCGGTTGTGGCTGCTTGTCGATGGAGGCCTGTCCGCTGCGCAATCAGGGCGATGTGCTGGGCGAAAAAGGGCCGGGGGCGCATTTTCTCCAGGACTGATGCGAGGTGTTGCTCGTCGGGGGAAAATCCTGGCCGCGCGGACAGTTCTATAGTGAATCTTCCGGTAATCCGGTGAAACCACGTCTGGTAAAACAACAGGGAGAACGTCATGAGCGTCAAACCCATTCCCGAGGGGTATCACAGCATTACCCCATATCTCGGCATCCAAAAGGCCGCCGAGGCCATCGACTTCTATAAAAAAGCCTTCGGTGCCACCGAAGTCATGCGCCTGACCATGCCCGACGGCGGGATCGGCCACGCGGAGCTGCGCATTGGCGACAGCGCCATCATGCTCGGCTCACCGTGCGATCAGGGGCCTTTGAGCAGCCCCGAAAAAGCCGTGTCGGTTGGTCTGCATTTGTATGTGACTGATGTCGACAAGTCATTTCAACGGGCACTCGATGCCGGAGCGACGGTGGTGTCCGAGGTCAAGGATCAGTTCTACGGTGATCGCAGCGGGACGTTGAAAGATCCGTATGGGCACCTGTGGTTTCTCGCCTCGCGCAAGGAGGATTTGACCGAGGAGCAGATCAAGCAGCGGGCGATGGAGATGTTCAGTCAGGGTTGAGCTCTTTAGTGTCTGAGCGGGCAAGCCCGCTCCCACAAGGTTCTGTTATGTGGCATGCAAAGCAGTCACACCCCAGATCCCTGTGGGAGCGGGCTTGCCCGCGATGAGGCCGGCGACGACAGCACACATCGGCCGCCCTACACACTTCATGAACCACCGCCTCACGCTTCGCGCCCCGCCTCCAATGCCGGAAACTTTCAGGATGCAGCCCACAAGAACCCTGAAAAGGATCAGCCCGGTGTTTGCCGGATTTCTCAAAGACCAGCGTCACGTCAACGGCATCGACATTACTTTTGATCCTGATTTCAGATCAAAAGATCGCAGCCTTGTTTCGCTCGACAGCGCCTGAAAAGGATTCGTGGTGAAGGGGGGAATTGCGAAACATTTGCTTTCATATCGTTTTTCGGGATTTGCCTCGCTCATTCGTCCTATAGAGATGCAGGCCGTTCGCGTAGGCAAAAGCCACGAGCGCCTTTCGGGGACTCCCGTGCTGCGAAGCCCGCAGCCACGTGCCCTTTCACCGAAAAAAAGACGCGCAATCATGTCGAAGAAATCCCGCTCCAAACTATGGTTCATGGTGCATAGCTGGCTGGCGCTGCCAATCTGGTTTTTTGTCCTTATCGTCTGCGTGACCGGGACTCTGGCGGTGGTCAGCCAGGAAATCGTCTGGCTGGCCAATCCACAGATGCGTGCCAGCCAGCCATCGGACGACGCACCGCGGCTCAGCTATGACCAGATTCTGGCGGCGATCAAAACAGCTGAACCGCAAACACTGGTGCAAAGCATCAGCCGTCCGGACGAGTCGCACTTTGCCCTCGATGTCGAAGTCAGCTACCCCGACGGGCGCTCGCTGACGGTCTACGTCAACCCGTACACCGGCGTCATTCAGGGCACCGCGCCAACCTTCGACTTCAAGGCTTTCACCCGCGCCCTGCACGGCTGGTGGCTGGTGCCGTTTACCAACGGCTACAGCTGGGGCTGGTACCTGGTGTCGTTTCTCGGTTTGCCGATGCTGGTGTCATTGATTACCGGCCTGGTGGTCTACAAACGCTTCTGGAAAGGCTTTCTGCGCCCGACCCTGCGCGTGCGCCACGGCGCACGGATTTTCTGGGGCGACTTCCATCGACTGTCCGGCATCTGGTCGATCTGGTTCATCGCGGTGATTTCCATCACCGGCACCTGGTTCTTGATTCAGGCGATCCTGTTCGACAACCAGATTTCAATCTCCAGTGAACCGATCATTCCGGCCTTGTCCCGCGAAAGCGTACCGATTTCAGCAGCCGGCACGCCGCCCCCGCGCATCAGCCTCGATCGCGCCGTTGAAATCGCACAGCAGAAGATCCCGGGACTGGAGGCCAGTTTCGTCAGCCTGCCGGGTAACGCTTACAGCCACATGAGCGTCGGCGGTCGCGGCTGGTATCCGCTGATGTTCCAGACCGCCACACTCAATCCGTACAACGGTGATATGGCCGCTTCACGGTTGCTCTCCGATCGCTCCTCGCTGGAATTCGTCACAGAATCCATGCGCCCGTTGCACACCGGTGACTTCGGCGGTATCTGGATCAAGCTGATCTGGTTTTTCTTCGGCCTGCTGCTGAGCATGATGGTGCTCAGCGGCTTGCTGATCTGGACCAAACGTACCGCCCTGGCCACTGCCAATGCGCTCAAGCGCGAGGACAAGAAAAACCGCACCAAGGCACAACCGGCCACGAACCGTGAACCTGCGGAGGCCACCCTGTGAGCAAGTCCACAACGACTGCAGCGCCATCGCCACTGGCGCGTTTCTGGCGCAAATGGCGGTTTCATATCAACATCCTGCTGCTGTTGATCCCGCTGGGTTTCATGCCCAAATACTTCGCCGACGCTTCGCTGTTTCGCGGCGACAGCGGGCTGGGGCAGCATGAAATCGGCAATATCCAGGTCGGGCCGTGGAGCCTGCGACTGGCCGAACTGCGCAACGAAGCTCCCACCCTCACCGGCCCGGCCGGCTACATGAAAGATTTCAGCGCCGCCCTCTGCGATGCCTGTGTCGAACAGGTGAAGGCCACCTACCTGCGCATCGGCAAGCCGCGCAGCCTGCGCGCTGCCGGCACCATCTTCTTCGGCACGCCCTACCGCATGGGCACACAAATGCCGATCCCGGAAAAAACCAAAACCGACGCCGAACTGTGGATCACCATGGAAGGCTGGGACGGCAGCATGCATCAGGCCTCGATTCCCCTGAGCCAGGCCTCCCCCGCCACCATCGCCTGGCTGAACAAACAAGGAGCCAAACCATGACCAGCTCTCAACGTTCTTTGCGCTTGCGGCTGAGTGCCGCGTTGCTGGTGCTGTGCGCCGGCTTCAGTGCCAGCGCGCTTGCCCACAACCCGATGTGCGAATGCAAAGCCGTCGATGACGAGCAGATCAAATGCACTGGCGGTTTCTCCGATGGCAGCGGCGCACCGGGGGTGACCCTCGATGTGATCGGCTACGACGAAACGATTCTGGTGCCGGGCAAGCTCGGCGCCGATTCGACCCTGACCTTCAAGAAACCCGGCGCCGAGTTCTATGTGCTGTTCGACGCCGGCCCTGGTCACGTTGTGGAAATCGACCAAGCCGATATCGAGGCCCCATGAGTACGCCGACAACCCAAGTTGTACGCCCGGCCGGTGCCGGCCACGAAACCCTCAATGTGCTGCTGCTGTGTTTGCTGATCCTTGCATTGGCCGGTTCGGTCGTCGCGTGGCGGGGTGTTTCCCATGAACCGGAGCCGGTCGCCAGCAATCAGCTCGATGCCCGCCGCGACCTCAGCGCCGCCGAGCAAGGCATCTATGCAGACCTGCGAGTGACCCTCGACGAAATCCGCTTGCTGCGCGAAGAGCAGAAAGCCCTGCCGACCCCGCAGAACCTTGCGGACGAGGGCTTTGCCCCGTTTGCACAGGACGCCAGTTCCGTCAGTCGTGGCGCTCATGTCTGGCAAATGCAGGCCGGCACTGCCTACTTCGGTCACAGCCAGACACTTGCCGTCGCCGGCTCGTTTCTGATGCGCATCGGCGCGGATGACAAGGCTGAGCCGGATATCTGGCTCAACCGTGACGCCGCACTCAAGGCTCCGCATGACCTGACTGACACTGCGCTGGCCGCCGCCGGCTGGAAACAGATCGTCGCGCAATACGATGCCGGGGTTACCCGCGAACATCGCCATTGATTCCTCGCCCTCACCCGAGAGAAGACCGTTTGCCCATGTCTATTTCATCTCCACGCCGTCCGTTGTTGCGTCTTTTTCTAGTGGGCTTGTGTGCCTGTCTGCTTAGCCCAATGGCCAGCGCCGATGCAGCCAAACGCCTGCGCATCGGCATCACCCTGCATCCTTATTACAGCTATGTGGCGAACATCGTCGGCGACAAGGCCGAAGTGGTGCCGCTGATCCCGGCCGGTTTCAACCCGCACGCCTACGAGCCACGCGCCGAAGACATCAAGCGCATCAGCGGCCTCGATGTGATCGTGCTCAATGGCGTTGGCCATGATGACTTCGCCGATCGCATGATCGCCGCCAGCGAAACACCCAACGTCAAGACCATCGAAGCCAACGAAAACGTGCCGCTGCTCGCCGCCACCGGAGTTGCCGCGCGTGGCGCCGGCAAAGTGGTGAACCCGCATACTTTCCTGTCGATCAGCGCCTCCATCGCCCAGGTCAACAACATCGCCCGGGAACTGGGCAAGCTCGACCCGGACAACGCCAAGACCTACACCCAAAACGCCCGCGCCTACGGCAAACGCCTGCGCCAGATGCGCGCCGATGCCCTGGCCAAGCTGACCCAGGCGCCGAATGCCGAACTACGCGTCGCCACCGTTCACGCGGCTTACGACTATCTGCTGCGCGAATTTGGTCTGGAAGTGACGGCGGTGGTCGAGCCGGCCCACGGTATCGAGCCGAGCCCGAGCCAGTTGAAGAAGACCATCGATCAACTGCGCGAGCTGGACGTGAAAGTGATCTTCTCGGAAATGGATTTCCCCTCCACGTACGTCGAAACCATTCAGCGGGAATCGGGTGTGAAGCTGTACCCGCTGTCGCACATTTCTTACGGCGAATACACCGCCGACAAATACGAAAAGGAAATGACCGGCAACCTCAACACCGTGGTACGGGCGATTCAGGAGTCGGGGGCATGACTTCAAAAGAAACCCTCCTGAACAAACCCGGTACCCCTGTGGGAGCGGGCTTGCTCGCGAACGCGCCGGGTCAGCCAACATCTTTATCGGATGACACGACGCCTTCGCGAGCAAGCCCGCTCCCACAGGTTTTGGGGCCGACGCTGGATTTTGCCGATGTCAGTTTGACGCTGGGCCGCACGACGATTCTCGACAAGGTCACCTTTCAGGTTCACCCCGGCAGCGTGCACGCACTGGTCGGCCCCAACGGTGGCGGCAAGAGTTCGCTGATCAAGACCTTGCTCGGCCAGATGCCGCATCAGGGCCAGTTGAGCCTGCAATGGCCCGACGAGCCCGGCGTCATCGGCTACGTGCCGCAAGCGCTGGAGTTTGATCGCGGTTTGCCGATGACCGTCGACGATTTCATGGCCGCCATGTGCCAGCGCCGCCCGGCGTTTCTCGGCTTGAGCAAGCGCTACGCCGGCGCCATCGGTGAGGCGCTGGAGCGCGTCGGCATGCAGGACAAACGCAAACGGCGCATGGGCGCACTGTCCGGCGGCGAGCGTCAGCGGGTTCTGCTCGCCCAAGGGCTGATTCCGGCACCGCAACTGTTGGTACTGGATGAGCCGATGTCGGCCCTCGATGAAGCCGGGATTCAGGTGTTCGAGCGCCTGCTTGGCGACTGGCGCGCGGCGGGCATCACCGTTTTGTGGATTGAGCATGATCTGGAAGCGGTCGGGCGTTTGGCCAGTCGCGTCACCGGCCTCAACCGTCGCGTGCTGTTCGACGCCACACCGCAACAGGCACTGACACCGGAGCGTCTGCTGACGCTGTTCTCGACCCATCCACGGAGCGCTGCCTGATGAGTTATGAAGCCTTTCGTCTGATGGTTCAGGGCTGGGCCTCGTCCGGTTACCTGCCGGAGGCGCTGGCCTACGGTTTTGTGGTCAATGCGCTGCTCGCCGGCCTGTTGATCGGTCCGGTGCTCGGCGGCCTCGGCACGCTGGTGGTGGTCAAACGCTTTGCGTTTTTCTCCGAAGCGGTCGGCCACGCGGCGCTGACCGGGGTGGCCATCGGCATCCTGCTCGGCGAACCGTACACCGGGCCTTATGGCAGCCTGTTCGGCTACTGCCTGCTGTTCGGTATTTTGCTCAACTATCTGCGCAACCGTACCGGCCTCGCACCGGACACCTTGATCGGCGTGTTCCTCTCGGTATCGCTGGCGCTGGGGGCGAGTCTGCTGCTGATTCTGGCGGGCAAGATCAACGTCCACATTCTGGAAAACGTGCTGTTCGGTTCGGTGCTGACCGTCAACGGCAATGACCTGGCGGTGCTGGCGATTGTCGGCTCGCTGGTCATGGCTTTGGCCCTGCCGCTGTACAACCGCATCATGCTCGCCAGTTTCAACCCGCAACTGGCGGCTGTTCGCGGGGTGGCGGTGAAGACCCTGGATTATCTGTTCGTGATACTGGTGACGCTGATCACCGTGGCGGCGGTGAAAGTCATCGGCGCGATTCTGGTCGGTGCCCTGTTGGTGATTCCGGCGGCGGCAGCGCGGCTGCTCAGCCAGTCGCTCAAGGGTTTCTTCTGGTGCTCGGTGCTGATTGCCACCGTCAGTACGTTGTGCGGGATTCTCGCGCCGATCGTGTTCGATCTGCCGATCCCGTCCGGCGCCGCGATCATTCTGGTCGCCGGCATTGCCTTCGCCCTCGCCGCCATCGCGCGCGGGGTTGTCCCGAGTCTGAAAGGGAATCTTGGATAAATGGTTTTTTCATTGCGCAACCTGACGTTGGCCATGGCCCTGTGCGGCGTGGTTTCCAGCCCTTTGATAGCCGCCGAAAGCGCCAAACCCTTGCGTGTGCTGGCCTCGTTACCGATCACCTATGGCCTTGGCGAGGTGCTGCTCAAAGGCACCGATGTCAGTCTGGAACGCGCGGCGCCGGCGAACTTGCCGGGCAGTCGCCAGACCGCCTACTTCACCGGGCGCGGCGCCCCGGCACTGAGCAAACTGGCGACCGGTGCCGATGCGGTGATCGGTGTACGCTCGCTGTGGGCCGATGACCCGCTGTACCCGATCGCCCGTCGCAGCAACATCCGTATCGTTGAAGTTGACGCCGCACGCCCGGTCGACGGCGCCCTGCCCGGCATTGCCGTACAACCGGGATTGAAGGTCGATGGCTTGAACAGTCAGCCATGGCTGGCGAGCAACAACATGGGACGCATGGCGGATGTGATGGCGGCGGATCTGGTGCGTCTGGCACCCGCTGCCAAACCGAAGATCGAAGCCAACCTGGCGGCGTTGAAACAGCGCCTGCTCAAGCTCAGCGCCGACAGCGAGGCGCGTCTGGCCAGTGCTGACAATCTGAGTGTGATGAGCTTGAGCGATCACTTCGGGTATCTCATCGGCGGTCTGAACCTGGAGCTGGTGGGGCAGGATCCGCGTCCTGATGCTGAATGGACACCGCAGGACTTGAAGCAACTGACAGCGACACTCAAGAACAATGACGTGGCCGTGGTGCTGCACCATCGGCAGCCCTCGGATGCGGTGAAAGCTGCCATTGCTGAATCGGGTAGCCGGTTGTTGGTGTTGAGTACGGATGCCGTAGATCCGGTGGCTGAGCTTGAGGGGAATGTGGATGCTCTGCTCAAGGGCTTGAGCGGCGCGTAACTTCAGTTGTGTCAAGTGATCGTTCATCGCTGGCAAGCCAGCTCCCACAGGGTTTTGGTGTGCTCCACAAATGGTGTACACACCGCAGTTCACTGTGGGAGCTGGCTTGCCAGCGATGGGGCCCTAAAAGGCAGCACACATTCCAGCCATGAAAAAACCCGCTGACTGTCACCAGTCAGCGGGTTTGTTTTTGGCCCGCGGTTTATTGCGCGGCGGCCTGCGCTTCCATCTTCTGGCGCAGACTCAGTGGGCGCATGTCGGTCCAGACTTCTTCGATGTAGGCCAGACATTCCTTTTTCAGGCCGCTCTTGCCCACGGTGCGCCAGCCTTCTGGCACGGCTTTGTAATCCGGCCAGATCGAGTACTGCTCTTCGTGATTGACCACGACTTGAAAGAGGATGTCCTCGCGGTCGAATACTGACGTCATGCTGGTTCTCCATCGTTGTAAGGGTGGGCTGCACAACGGGTGCAGCCGGGTATGTAGAAAGAACGTTCGGCGCGGTAAAAAATTTACACAGCCGCGGTGGCAGCAGCCAATGCGCGACCAAAGATCTCGGCGACACGGTCGATTTCGGCAGCGGTGATCACCAGCGGCGGCAGGAACCGCACCACGGCGCCATGCCGGCCGCCCAACTCCAGGATCAGACCGCGCTTGAGGCATTCGCGCTGCACCAGCGGCGCCAGCCGCGCAAACGCCGGTGGATGGCCGAGTGCGTCCGGAGCACCCGCCGGGTCGACCAGTTCAACGCCAAGCATCAAGCCACGACCACGGATATCACCCAGTTGCGGGAAGTCGCGCTGCAAGATCCGCAAGTGCTCGCTCAGGCGCTCGCCCATGGCTGCAGCGTGCTCGCAGACCTTGTGCTCGACCAGATAACGCATCACCGCGGAACCGGCGGCCATCGCCATCTGATTGCCACGGAACGTGCCGGCATGGGCGCCCGGTTGCCAGGTGTCGAGCCAGTCGCGGTAAACCACTACCGCCAACGGCAGGCTGCCGCCGATGGCTTTGGACAACACCACGACATCCGGGGTGATGCCGGCGTGTTCAAAGGCGAACATCTTGCCGGTGCGGGCGAAACCACTCTGGATTTCGTCGACAATCAACGCCACGCCAGCCTTCTCGGTGATCCGGCGCAAGCCGCGCAGCCATTCGATATCGGCGGGAATCACGCCACCCTCGCCCTGCACCGCTTCAACGATCACTGCGGCCGGCAATTGCACGCCAGCCTCGGGATCATTGAGCAGGTTTTCCAGATAACTCAGGTTGGCTTTCACACCGGCCGCGCCACCAAGGCCGAACGGGCAACGGTAGTCATACGGGAACGGCATGAACTGCACGCCGCTGCTGAGCAAGGCACCCAACGGCTTTTTCGGCCCCAGGCTGCCCATCAGGCTCAATGCCCCCTGGCTCATGCCGTGATAACCGCCGCAGAACGACACTACCGTGCTGCGCCCGGTGGCGGTGCGCACCAGTTTCAAGGCCGCTTCCACCGCGTCAGTGCCGGTCGGACCGCAGAACTGGATCTTCGCTTGCGCGGCCAGTTCAGACGGCAGCAGACCGAACAGGTCCTGGACGAACTGATCCTTGACCGGCGTGGTCAGGTCCAGCGTGTGCAGCGGCAGCTCATCGGCCAGCACCCGCTGGATGGCTTCGATCACCACCGGGTGGTTATGCCCCAGGGCCAGCGTGCCGGCACCGGCCAGACAGTCGATGAAGGTGCGCCCTTCGACGTCTTCGACATACAGGCCCTTGGCGCGCTTGAGGGCCAGCGGAATGCGTCGCGGATAGCTGCGGGCATTGGACTCCTGTTGCGCCTGACGGGCCAGCAAGGGCGATTCATTGAACTGATACAGCGTTTCGGCTGACGCGGAGGCGATCCGGGCCGACGACTCTTCGATAAGGCTGGTGGCGACTGACATCTCTCGACCCCTCAATACGCTATGGATAGTGACCAAAACAGCACACCAGACAGGTGCGCGCTCCGGTCGCGGGGCGCACATGCAGGTTTTCCTGTTCTGGAAACGCTTAAGCGCGTCGAGGATTTAGCCCCTTGATCGACTTGTCAGCCTGGCAATGGCAATCGCTTGCTCATGGGCAGGATGTGCAAGCCGTTGTGTATCAGCGGTAACGCTGCTTCGCGGTATCCGAGACGGCGGTAAAACGCTTCGCCGGTACGCGTGCTGTCAAGATTGGCCAGCGATACCCCGCGAACCCGCAACCACCCTTCAAGGTCGCTCATCAGCGCCCGACCCACACCTCGGCGAAAGCACTCGGGCTGCACATGGCAAATCGAAATATCTCCACTGGCCTGAGCCATAGCGACGCCGACCGGTTTGTCCGCAAGCAAGGCGATGCTCAAGTAGAAGTATGGATCGGCGATCCGGCCACCAAGGAAATCGGCCGATTGTTGCCGGGTCCAGAGGCTGACGATTTGCGGGTCGTTGCGGTGATCGAGCGCACATCCGAAACGGATCGAACGCTCAATGATACGGCTGATGATGCCGACATCGGCCAGAACGGCCGGGCGAATGCAGATGGGTGCTTCCATGGCGCTGTTCCCTCAATCCATTGAGTCAAGGCTTGACTGACCTTAACGTCACCCGCGCCGAATCACTAATGGAGAGAAGTTACATTTGATGTGCCGTACACAGATCCCCCTGCAGGAACTGCCGAAGGTTGCGATCTTTGGGACGCGGAGCGTCCAGGGCTGCATTCCCACGCAGAGCGTGGGAACGATCAACGATCAAGATCGCAGCCTTCGGCAACGCCTACAGGGAGTGTGGTGAATTCAGGCGGGCTGCAACGGCATGGTCAGCTCGACGCGCAGGCCATCGGCGCGGCTGTCGAAATGCAGGGCGCAGTCGCAACGCTGGACGATTGCCTGGACAATCGCCAGACCGAGGCCACAACCGGTGCTCTGCCCGTTGCGCCAGAAGCGCTGGGTCAAATGCTGCAGATCGTCCGGCGCAATCCCCGGGCCATGGTCGCGCACGACAAAACGCACGCGGTTGCCAATGGTTTCCAGGCTCAGTTCCACCGCCCCCTCCTGGGGCGTATGGCGCAAGGCGTTATCGAGCAGATTGCGCAGCGCAGCAATCGACAGCACCGCCGGCATTTGCAACGGCGCTTTCGAAAGATCGGCCGGCAATTGCAATTTGATCCGCAGCCGCTCACCGCCCGTGGCGTCGGCAATGGCCAGCCTCGCCACTTGCTCGGCGCTGCATTGCGAACCGTCGTCGAACGACAGGCTGCCCTCGACCCGTGCCAGCAACAGCAGTTGCTCAAGGGTGCGATGCAGCCGATCAGCGCCCTCCTCGGCCTTGGCCAACGACAGATCGCGCGCGCTGCCTTCGGTCATCCGCGCCACTTGCAGGTGAGTCTTGATCGCCGTCAACGGGCTGCGCAGTTCGTGGGCGGCGTCTCCGGTCAGTCGACGTTCGCGTTCGATGGTTTTGCCGATGCGCTGGAACAATTGATTCTGGGTATCGAGCAACGGCTTCAGTTCGCTGGGAAACGACTGCAGTTGCAGCGGCTCGAGCGAGTCGGCATTACGCCGCATCAGCGCTTCACGCAAGCGGTTAAGCGGCGCCAGTCCCTGGCCGATCCCCAGCCACAACAGGCACAGGCACCCCAACAGCGCGACGCCGACCGGCACCGAAGCGGCCAGCAGGATCGACATGTTCAGCGCTTCGCGTTCGATTTGCCGATCCGCTGTGGTAATGCGCACATCGCCGCGCGCGAGGGTGAAACTGCGCCACGGCGCGCCGTCGATCATCTGGTCACGGAAACCCATTTTCTCGGCTTCAAGCGCTTGTTCGGGATGGTTGTGACTGCGGGCGAGGATTTCCCCGCGCAACGAACTGACCTGACAGGCCATGCCACCGGGAATGTTCAGCTGTTCAGCACTGAAATGGGTGCCCTCGCCCTTGCTCGGCAGCGCCGGCAACTGCTCCAGCAACCCGGCGACCATGCGCGCTGACGCCACCAGACGCTGGTCGAGGGAAAACATCATCTGATTGCGCAGATCGCTGAGCATCCAGGCGGCCGCCAGTGCCCAGATCAGTGCGAACGCAGCGCCCAGCGTCAGGCTCAGACGCAATCGCAGACTCATCACTGGCCTTGATCTCCACCATCAGCCGGGCCCAGGCGATAGCCCAGACCGCGCACGGTTTCGACGATGCCTTTGCCCAGTTTGCTGCGCAAGTGGTGAATATGCACGTTGAGCGCGTTGCTCTCCAACTCGTCGTTGAAACCGTAGACGCTGTCCTTCAACTGCTCGGTGGACAGTACCCGCCCGCGGTTATGCAACAGGGCCTGCAACAGCGATTGTTCGCGCCGCGACAAGTCCACCGGTTTGCCGGCCAGCCTGGTTTCGCGGCTGCTTGGGTCATAGGTCAGCGCGCCGTGTTCGATCAGATTGACGCTGCGCCCGGCCACTCGCCGCAACAAGGTTTGCAGGCGTGCGAACAGTTCGCGCAGATCGAATGGCTTGAGCAGGTAATCGTCTGCGCCGGCCTGCAAGCCGTCGACCCGATCGGTGACCGAATCACGCGCCGTCAGAATCAGCACCGGAATCTCCAGGCCATGCTGGCGCAGTTGCTGCAGCAATTTCAGACCATCTTCGTCGGGCAGGCCGAGATCAAGCACCATCACGTCGAATTCGGCGACTTTGAGCATCGCCCGCGCCTTGGACGCCGTGTTGACGTGCTCGACGGTCAGCCCTTGAGCCGTGAGACCGGCAACGATGCCGCTGGCGATCAGCTCATCGTCTTCGCAAACCAATACGTGCATGGTGAGTCCCGTAGAAAAAAGCAGATTAGGCCGTTGGCCGATTAAGCTGACATTATGGCCGCCAACGCCACTGCGACAAGGGCGTGACGGTTAATCATCGGTTAATCGCCACCGCCCATTGTGCTCCTCACTTGCACAGGGACAAGGCTCCTCCATGCGTCATTTTTTTCTATTGTTTGCGTTGCTGATCTCGGGCTTGGCCCAAGCGGGAAATAATCCATTCGAGACGAAACCGGAATTCTTGCCGGTCGACAAGGCATTTGTCCTGACCAACGAACGCCTGGAATCCGGTGAAACCCAGCTGTTCTGGCAGATCGCCGATGGCTATTACCTGTACCAGAAACGTTTGAAGTTCGAGGGGCTGAGCGCTGATCAGCAGCCGCTGCTGCCCGAGGGCGAATCCCACAGCGACGAGTTTTTCGGCGAACAACTGGTCTACCGCCAGGGTCTTGAAGTGAAAATCCCGGCCTCGGCCAGCGGTCAGATCAAAGTCAGTTATCAGGGTTGCGCCGATGCCGGCCTGTGTTATCCGCCGCAAACCCGCGTGATTGACCTGGGTGGCCAGGCGAACTCGGCCACAGGCGCAGAAGCGCCTGACCAGGCGCTGGCCAGCAGCCTGCAACAACGCGCGCTAGGCTGGAGCCTGCTGGTGTTTTTCGGCCTCGGCCTGCTGTTGGCGTTCACCCCTTGCACATTGCCGATGCTGCCGATTCTGGCCGGAATGATCGTCGGCAGCGGCGCCACGCCACGCCGGGGTTTTGCGCTAGCCAGCAGTTATGTGATCTGCATGGCGCTGGTGTATGCGGCGATGGGCGTGATTGCCGCGCTGCTCGGGGCAAACCTGCAGGCCTGGTTGCAGAACCCGTGGTTGCTCGGTGCTTTCGCAGCAGTGTTTGTGGTGCTGGCGCTGCCGATGTTCGGTTTCTTTGAACTGCAGTTGCCGGTGGCCCTGCGTGACCGCCTCGAACACGCTTCACGCAGCCGCAGCGGTGGCAGCCTGATCGGCGCCGGTGTGCTCGG
Organism: Pseudomonas sp. Irchel 3E19; assembly: GCF_900187585.1. NCBI lineage: Bacteria > Pseudomonadati > Pseudomonadota > Gammaproteobacteria > Pseudomonadales > Pseudomonadaceae > Pseudomonas > Pseudomonas sp. Irchel 3E19. Next base: position 75,848 of record NZ_FYDT01000022.1, on the reverse strand, counting down.
CGCGCTGTCCGGCCTGCTGGTCGGTCCGTGCATGACCGCGCCGCTGGCCGGTGCGCTGTTGTACATCGCACAGAGCGGTAATGCGCTGCACGGCGGTTTGATCCTGTTCTCGCTGGGCATCGGCATCGGTGTGCCGCTGTTGCTGCTGGTGACCGTCGGTAATCGCTTCCTGCCCAAGCCCGGCGACTGGATGAATCTGCTCAAGGGCGTGTTCGGTTTCCTGTTCCTCGCTACCGCATTGCTGATGCTGCGTCCGGTTCTGGATGCGTCGTTATGGCTCGGTTTGTGTGGTGCTCTGCTGCTGATTGCGGCCTATTGCGCCTGGAAACAGTCCGAAGGTTTCGGCCGTATTGCGCAGTTGTTCGGCGCCACCTCGCTGATCCTCGGGTTATGGGGCAGTTTGCTGGTCATCGGCGCCGCGGGCGGCAGCGACGATCCGTATCAGCCGCTGCATGTCTACAGCGCCGGGCGCGTTGCCAACGCGGCGCCGAGTGCTCATGACGCGTTCACCACGATCAAGGATCCGGCGGCCCTGCAACGCGAGCTCGATATGGCCAAGGCCCAGGGTCAATGGGTCTTGCTCGACTATTACGCCGACTGGTGCGTGTCGTGCAAAGTCATGGAGAAGCAAGTGTTCGGCAAGGACAAGGTCATGCAGGCGCTGAGTGATGTACGCCTGCTGCGACTGGATGTCACCGCTGACAATAACGCCAGCCGCGAATTGCTCGGTCGCTATAAAGTGCCGGGGCCACCCAGCTTTGTCTGGATTGGCGCCGACGGCGAAGAGCGCCGTAGCCAGCGCATCACCGGCGAAGTGGATGCCGATACGTTCCTGCAACGCTGGACCACCACCCGAGACGCCAATTAATGCTGACGCTCACCCTCGGCACCTTTGCCATCGCGCTTAATCACCTGCTGCTGATCAGTGCCTTGGCGCTGGCGACCTTCGTCGGTTGGCGAGTGGCCAAGCGTGGGGGCGATAACCCCGAGTCGGCATTGTTCAGCCTGTTTCTGCTCGGCATGCTCGCGGCGCGTGTGGCGTTTGTTGCGCTGTACTGGAGCCACTACCGCAACGATCCCTGGCAGATCGTTGACCTGCGCGATGGCGGCTTTCTCGCCTGGCCGGGGGTAATCGTCCTGCTGCTCGCGGCGCTGTATCGCGGCTGGCGTCGTCCAGGTTTGCGCCGGCCTTTGGGCTTTGGCGTGGCCAGCGGTGTGTTGTTCTGGTTGATGGCGACGCTGTCGTTGAACATCTACGAACAGGGCACGCGACTGCCGGAGATTTCTTTGCGCAACGCCGCCGGAGAAACCGTCAAACTCAGCGATTATCAGGGTGGCCCGCTGGTGATCAACCTGTGGGCGACCTGGTGTCCGCCGTGCCGGCGTGAAATGCCGGTGCTGGAAAGTGCCCAACAGCAACGCCCGGACCTGACGTTTTTGTTCGTCAATCAGGCCGAAAGCATGCAAAGCGTTGCCACCTTTCTCGAAACCCAGGGTTTGAGCCTGACCAACGTGTTGTTCGACCGCAGTGGCCGATTGGGTCAGGCCGTGGGTTCCATGGCATTGCCGACTACCCTGTTCTATAGCCCTGATGGTCGCTTGCTGGCCAGTCACCTGGGCGAGTTGTCGAACGCCAGCCTGGCTCGCGCCCTGGAAAATTTCGACACCCCGAATCCAACTGCCGCACCGGCCACCTCTTCAAGGAAACTGCCATGCCCCGCCTCCGCCACCTGCTGACGCTGACTCTGGGCACTGCCCTGCTGCAACTGCCGTCGGTTCAGGCTGCTGAAGAATTGCCTGCCGCGATCAAGCAGATCGAAGCCAAGGGCGCCAAAATCGTCGGCCAGTTCGACGCCCCGGACGGTTTGCGCGGTTACGCGGCGCAATACCAGAACCGCGGCATGGCGCTGTACCTGACCCCGGACGGCAAGCACGTGCTGCTGGGTAATCTATACGACGCCGATGGCAAAGACCTCAGCAGCGAACCGCTGCAGAAACTGGTCTACGCGCCAATGGCCAAGGAAGTCTGGGCCAGGTTCGAGGCGAGTAACTGGATTCAGGACGGCAACAAGGACGCGCCGCGCACGGTATACCTGTTCAGCGACCCGAACTGCCCGTACTGCAACGTGTTCTGGGAGCAGGCGCGACCTTGGGTCAAGGCCGGCAAGGTGCAGCTACGGCACATCATGGTCGGCATCATCCGCGAAGACAGCCCGGGCAAATCCGCCGCGCTGCTGGCGGCCAAGGATCCCGCCAAGGCGCTGGCCGATCACGAAAAGGCCGGCAAGGGCAGCTCGCTCAAGGCGTTGAAGGATATTCCGGCGGCGGTGCAGAGCAAACTCGCGGCGAACATGCAGTTGATGGAAGACCTGGAGTTGCAGGCGACGCCGGCGATCTTCTACATGGACGACAAGGGTGAGCTGCAACAGCAGCAAGGCGCGCCGACGCCGGACAAACTGGCGAAGATTCTCGGGCCCAAGTAACTCCAGATTTTTTATTGCCTGACCCGGCCTCTTCGCGGGCAAGCCCGCTCCCACAGTGGCCAAGGTGATCACACATTCTGTGCAGATCCCCCCTGTGGGAGCGAGCCTGCTCGCGAAGAACGATGACGTGGTCTAACGGTTGTGCTGAGCCAAAAACTTCAGCAATGCCTCATTCACAAACTCAGGATTCTCCAGATTGGAGATATGCCCCGCCTCCGGCACCAGCATCCATGGGCAGCCGATCAGTTCGGCCATTTCCTGTGCTTCCGACGGTGGTCGTGGTTTGTCCTGATCCCCGCACAGCACCAGCGTCGTCGCGGCATTCAGCTCGCCCAGACGCGGCAACAGGTCATCACGGCCAAAGGTGATACGGCCCATCGCCACGATACTTTCGCGTAGACGATCAGAGGAATACGCCGCGAGTTTCGCGCGAAAATCCTGGTACAGCGCCGACTGTGGATCGATGCCGGGCCGGAAGAAGATCGGCACGACGATGTCGAGCAACTGCTCGGAGATTTCGCCGCTTTCTTCGATTTGCTTGAACAGCGAGAAGTAGTACTGACGGGTAGGCTCGGGTTCGACACCAACATAGGTGTCCATCAACACCAGACCCTTGAGCCGCTGCGGTGCCGACAGGGCCAGACGCACGCCCCACATGCCGCCGACCGACAGCCCCACCAAAGTCACCTGATCGATCTCCAGATGATCGAGCAAGGCCTGCGCCTGACGGGCGATGTCGTCCAGCGAGCGGGTGTTTTCCGGCAACCGTCCGGACTCGCCATGGCCCCAGAGATCCAGCGCGATCACCCGATAATGCGGCGACAGTGCAGCGATCTGTGGTGCCCACATCGCCTGGTCCCACAAATAGCTGCCGGCCAGCAGCACTGCCGGGCCTGAGCCTTGATCAATGTAATGAAGTGCTTGTCCGTCAACCGTGAAAAAAGGCATCGACCACCCCCGCGACAAAAAAGAGAACCGGCAGACTGAGCTGCCGGTTGCTGATCGTCAACCTTGGACATGTACGCGAATGTACCGCCGCCATTCGCGAGCAGGCTCGCTCCCACAGGGAACTGTGATCGACACAAACCCCATGTGGGAGCGAGCCTGCTCGCGAAGAGGCCTGTTCAGGCGCTAGAGCATCAAAGCCCCTCCAGCTCCGCCATCAGATCGTTCAAGCGATCAACTTTGTCCTCGGTGATATCACTCGCCGCCAACCCGTCGATGTACTCGGCCAACGCCTCCACCGTGCTGCACTCGAACATCGCCCGTAGCGGCACGTCGCGTTGCAGGGTTTTCTGTACCCGCGAAGCAATCTGCGTCGCCAGCAACGAATGCCCGCCCAGTTCAAAGAAGTTGTCGCGCACGCCCACCTTCTCGACCTTCAGCACCTCGGCCCAGACATCCGCCAGGGTCTGCTCCAGGTCATTGCGCGGGGCCAGGTAATCCTCGCTCTGCAACTGACCGATCTCCAGCGCCGGCAGGGCCTTGCGGTCGAGTTTGCCGTTGGCGTTGAGCGGCAGTTGTTCCAGCCACAACCAGTGCAGCGGCACCATGTATTCCGGCAGCTCGGAGCGCAGGCGTTGTTTGATGCGTTCCAGACGTTCGCTCGGATTGAGCGCGCTATCCGCCGCCACCAAATAGCCAACCAAGTGTTTGCCGTTGACACCTTCCTGCACACCCACCGCACCCTCGCGAACTTCCGGTTGTTCATGCAGACGCGCTTCGATTTCACCCAGCTCGATCCGGTAACCGCGAATCTTCACCTGATGGTCGACCCGGCCGACGTACTCCAGCACGCCGTCGCTGCGGCGCCGTGCCAGATCGCCAGTGCGATACAGACGCTCACCCGGTGCACCGAACGGGTTCGGTACAAACACCGGCGCGGTGCGCAGCGGATCGCTGACGTATCCACGACCAACGCCAGTCCCGGCGACACACAACTCACCCACCGCACCCAACGGCACCAACTCCAGTGCGCCATCGAGCAGGTACAGCAAGTTATTGTCGGTCGGCGTACCGATCGGCAAGTAACTGCCGCGAGTCGAAGCCATATCGACGCGGTAAAACGCCACGTCATCGGAACATTCCGCCGGGCCATAAGCGTTGACCAGAGCGATGTCCGGGTAACGCAGCAGCCACTGATGCGCCAGTTCCGGCGGCATCGCTTCACCGGTCGGCAGCATCCAGCGCAGACCATCGAGGCTCAGACGATCCGAGGCGAGCATGCCTTGAATCAGCGACGGCACACTTTCCAGCACAGTGATGCCCTGTGCCTGCACATGCACCAGCAAACCTTGCGGATCGTGGGCGATGGTGTTCGGCACGATGTCGACCCGTGCGCCAAACAGCGGCGCGGCGAGGAACTGCCAGACCGAAATGTCGAAGCTTTGCGAAGCGGTTTGCGCGATCACGTCGGCGTCAGTCAGGTTCAGGTACGGCACCTTGCTCAACTGGTTATTGAGCATGCCGCGCTGCTCGACCATCACGCCTTTCGGCAGGCCGGTCGAACCCGAGGTGTAGATCACATAGGCGAGGTTGTCCGGGCCGCTGTGAATGCCGAGGTTCTGCGCCGATGTCGCGGCGGCTTGCACCTCTTCCCACACCAGCAACCGTGGACGATTGGCGCAGTTGAATTCATCGAGCAGGGTCTGCGCCTGTTCACGGCATGCTTCGCTGCAGACCAGCACCGGCGTGCGACTCAGCTCGATGATCCGTTGCAGACGCTGACTCGGCAGACCCGGATCCAGCGGCAGGTAACCGGCACCCGCCTTGAAGCTGCCGATGATCATGCCCAACAGATCAAGGTTACGTTCGCCCAGCAACGCCACCGGTTGATCCATCTGCACCCCGGCCGCGACCAGTGCATGGCCGAGGCGGTTGGCATTCTGGTTCAACGCCTGATAGCTCAGGCGAACATCGAGGCAACTGGCCGCAACACGTTGCGGATGCTGGGCAACCTGCGCTTCGAACAGCGCAACGTAGCTCTGCTCCAGCGGATAATCGTGGGCGCTCTGGTTGCAACCGTGCAGGAGGAAGTCCTGTTCCTCGGCTCCCAGCAATGGCAGGTCGGCCATGTCGCCATGGAAACCATCGACCAGCGCCAGCAGCAGACGCTTGAACTCACCGAGCATGCGTTCGATGGTCGATTCGTCGAAGTAACGCTGGTCATAGGACAAGTGCAAACCGAGATCATCGCCCGGGTAGCACACCGCCGTAATCGGGAAATTGGTGTGGGTCCGGCCCGAATCCGACGTCGCGTTGAGGCTCTGCGCACGGTCCAGTACCGAGACTTCAACCGGGGCGTTTTCGAACACGAACAGGCTGTCGAACAGCGGCTGGCCTTTGGGCAGTTCGCTCTGTTCCTGAATGCTCACCAGCGGCAGGTATTCGTACTCACGCAGCTGCATGTTGCTGTCGAGCAAACCGCTCAGCCACTGACGCACACTGGCGCGCTGATCGTCCGCCGGGATCTGCACCCGCAACGCGATGCTGTTGATGAACAGGCCGACGGTGCGTTGCATCTGCGGCATGTCCACCGGACGCCCGGCCACGGTCACACCGAACAGCACGTCGCGATCCCCGCTCATACGGCGCAGCACCAAGGCCCACGCCGCTTGGGCAAACGTGTTGATGGTCAGTTGATGGGCCTGAGCCAACTCGCGCAGACGGGCGCCATCCTCGACATTCAGACGGGTGTAGCGGTCACCGACGACCATACCGCCGCTCTCACCGGCGTGTTCACGCAGGAACGGACGATCACTCGGGATCGGTGTGGTGCGCTCGAACCCTTGCAGGTTCTGCTGCCACCACTGCCGTGCTTCGGCCAGGCTCTGGCGTTGCAGCCAACCGATGTAATCGCGGTAGCGCGGCGGCACGCTCAACTGTGCTTCGCGACCTTCGCCGAGGGCGGTGTAAATCTCGAAGAAGTCGTTCATCAGCAGCGAGCGGCACCAGGCATCGATGAGGATGTGATGGTTGCTCATCATGAACCAGTAACGCGCCGCGCCGACCTTGATCAGCCGCAGGTGGAACGGCGCCTGATTGAGCAGATCGAACCCGGCCTCACGTTCGCTTTTCAGCAACGCTTGCAGCTTGGGTTCCTGCTCGGATTCGGCAATGGCGCTCCAGTCCAGGTACTCGATGGGCGTACGACCCGGGGTGTGGATCACTTGCAGCATGTCTTCGCCGACGTTCCAGCAGAACGACGCACGCAGAGCTTCATGACGGGCGACCACCGCTTGCCAGGCCTGAGCGAAACGCTCAGGGTCGAGTTCGCTGTTGATGCGGTAGCGATCCTGCATGTAGTACAGACCGGTGCCCGGTTCGAGCAAGGTGTGCAGCAACATGCCTTCCTGCATCGGCGTTAGTGGATAGACGTCTTCGATGTGCGCGGCGGGCACCGGCAGTGCATCGAGTTGCGCCTGGGTCAGTCTGGCCAGCGGGAAGTCTGACGGTGTCAGACCGCCGGCCTCGTCTCGCAGGCAATGGCTGATCAGACTTTGCAGTTCAGCGAGGTAGGCATCGGCCAGCTCACTGATGGTCTGCGCGTCATAACGCTGGGCGCTGAAAGTCCAGCGCAGCAAAAGCTCACCGCCATAGACCTGACTGTCGACGCTCAACTCGTTGGGCAGTGGTGCCTGCGGGTCGTGGGCCGCACCAACCGGCTCGTCCAGCGGACGGAACAGCGCATCGCTGCCGAAACTCTGGTCGAACTGGCCGAGGTAGTTGAAGGTGACCTGGGCATTGGGCAACGCCGCCATGCTGCGCTGGCTGAGGTCATCGGCCAGATAACGCAGCACGCCATAACCCAGACCTTTGTGCGGCACAGCGCGCAGTTGCTCCTTGATCGCCTTGATCGAAGCGCCCTGCCCGGCGGCCTCTTCGATGTTGTGCGGGGTCAGGCGCAGCGGGTAAGCGCTGGTGAACCAGCCGACGGTGAGCGTCAGGTCGATCTCGTCGAACAGGGTTTCGCGGCCGTGACCTTCGAGTTGAATCAGCGCCGATGGCTGACCGCTCCAGCGGCATATCACACGGGCCAATGCGGTCAGCAACAGGTCGTTGACCTGGGTGCGATAAGCGCTCGGCGCCTGTTGCAGCAATTGTCTGGTGCGCTCGGCATCAAGGCGCACGCTGACGGTTTGTGCATGGCGATTCTGCTGGCCACCCTGCGGATTTTCGCAAGGCAGATCAGCGTTCGGACCGGCCAGTTGGGTCTGCCACCAGTTGAGTTCTTCACGCAAGGATTCGCTGCCAGCGTAAGCCTGCAAGCGCGCCGCCCAGTCCTTGAAGGCGCTGGTTTTCGCCGGCAGCTCCACCGACTGATCGGTATCGAGTTGGCGATACACGGTTTGCAGATCGTCAAGCAACACGCGCCACGACACACCGTCGACCACCAAGTGGTGAATGGCGATGAACAGGCGTTGCTGAGCATCCGGGCCATCGACCAGCAAGGCGCGCAACAGCGGGCCGCTTTCCAGATCGAGACTGCGCTGGGCATCGGCAAACAGTGCCGCACACTGGTCCATCGAGGTGACGCGCACTTGCCACAGCACGGCGACTTCGGACACCGGTTGATGCGTTGCGTGCCATTCGCCAGCCACTTCAGTGAAGCGCAGGCGTAAGGCGTCGTGCTGCTCGATCACCGCCAGCAACGCTTGCTCCAGACGAAGCGGCTCAAGGGCTGCGGTCGGTTCCAGCAACAACGCCTGGTTCCAGTGCTGACGCTCAGGGATTGCAGTGTCAAAGAACCAATGCTGAATCGGCGTCAGGCGCGACTCACCGGCTACCAATCCTTGCTCGGCCGTCACCTGTTCTGTGCGGCTGGCCACGGCGGCGAGCGTCTGCACGGTCTGGTGCTGGAACAGATCACGCGGGCTGAAGTGAATGCCCTGCTGCCGCGCTCGGCTGACCACTTGAATCGACAGAATCGAATCACCACCGAGTTCGAAGAAGTTGTCGTTGAGGCCTACCTGTTCGACGTTGAGCACTTCGCACCAGATCTGCGCCAGCGTTTGCTCGAGTTCATTGCTTGGAGCCACGTAGCTCTGACGGTTCAGCTCCGGGTCCGGCGCCGGCAAGGCACGGCGGTCGAGTTTGCCGTTGGCGGTCAGCGGCATGCTTGCCAACAGGATCAGGTGCGTCGGCACCATGTAATCCGGCAATTGCGCCTTGAGGTGCGACTTCAGCGCGTCACGCAGTTCAGCCTGTTTGGTTTCACCTTGCTCAGCGATCTCGGTGACGAGGTAGCCAACCAGTTGCTTGCCGCTCGGCGCATCCAGCGCCAGCACCACCGCTTCGCGGATCGAATCGTGATCGAGCAGACGGGTTTCGATTTCGCCCAACTCGATACGGAACCCACGGATTTTCACCTGATGGTCGATCCGCCCCAGATACTCCACCAAGCCGTCGGCACGCTGGCGCACCAGGTCGCCGGTGCGGTACATGCGCCCGCCCTCAGTGGCGAACGGGTCAGCGACAAAGCGCTCGGCAGTGATGCCCGCACGGTCGTGATAGGCCTGCGCCAGCCCGGCACCGCCGATGAACAATTCACCGGTCGCGCCTTGCGGCACCAGCGCCAGATCGGCATCAAGAATGTAGGCGACACGCGCACCGATCACGCTGCCGATCGGCACACTGCCGGCGCCCCCTTCCAGCACGTCCGGGGCCAGACTGGCCAGCGGCATGACCACGGTTTCGGTCGGGCCGTAGGCGTTGAAGAACATCGACGGTTTGAACGCCGCGCGAATCCGTTGCAAGTGTTCGCCGGTCAGCGCCTCGCCGCCGGTGATGATCATGCGCACCGGGAGGATTTCGTTTTGCGTCGCGAGGAACTGTGCCAACTGGCTGCCGTAGCTCGGAGTGAACCCCAAAACGTTGATGCGATGGGTGCGAATCAGCCCGCAGATTTCCTCGGCGTCCCACTGGCCCTGCGCACGCAGCACCACCTGTGCACCGCTGAGCAATGGCACCAGCAGACGCTCGGTGGCGGCGTCGAAATTGATCGAATAGAAGTGCAGCTCGCAGTCGTCCGGACGCATACCGAAGCGTTCGATTACCGCTTGGCAATGCATGGCGATTTCGCCGTGGGAGACCACCACGCCTTTCGGCTTGCCGGTCGACCCCGAGGTGTAAATCAGGTACGCCTGATGCTGCGGCAGGCTGATAAATGGCAGCTCACTGGCCGGGTAAGCGGCGAGTGCCGCGCTGTCCTCCTCCAGGCACCAGCGCGCCACGCTTGGCGGCAGGTCGCCGAGGGCTTTGAACATCGCTCGATCGCTGAGCAGCAGACCAATGCGACTGTCTTCGATCATGTAATGCAGACGGTCGAGCGGGTATTCCGGGTCCAGCGGCACGTAGGCGCCGCCAGCCTTGAGAATCGCCAGCAGGCCGATAACCATTTCCAGCGAACGCTCCAGCGCCAGGCCAACCCGCACTTGCGGCCCGACCCCACGCTCACGCAGCGCCCAGGCCAGACGATTGGCGCGGGCGTCGAGTTCGGCGTAGCTCAGGGTCTGCCCGGCGAAGGTCAGGGCCGGGGCGTCCTTGCGCACCAGCGCTTGCTCGGCGAACAGATGGTGGATGCACTGATCGAGACGATGCTCACCCGGCTCGATGCCAAGGCTGTCGAGCAGTTGCTGCTGTTCAGGTTTATCGAGCAGCGGCAGTTCGCTCAGGCGCTGCTGCGGATCAGCGATCAGCGCTTGCAGCAAGTTGCGCCAATGTTTGGCCATGCGTGCGATGGTCGGTTCGTCGAACAGATCGGTGCTGTACGTCAGGCAGCAACCGAGGCGATGGTCGAGGTCGGTGACTTCCAGGTTGAGGTCGAACTTGGTCGCTCGTGCATCGTTGGCCAGGTACTCGACGGTCATGCCAGCGAGCATGCGGCTCTGCTGGAACTCCCAGCGCTGCACGTTGCACATCACCTGGAACAACGGGTTGTAAGCAGCGCTGCGTGGCGGCTGCAAAGCTTCAACCAGATGATCGAACGGCAGGTCCTGATGGGACTGCCCTTCGATTACCGTGTGGCGAACCTGCTCGAACAACTCGCCGACCGACATCTGCCCGTCGAGCTGGCAGCGCAGCACTTGGGTGTTGAGGAACGCACCGATCAGCCCCTCGCTTTCCGGGCGAATGCGGTTGGCCACCGGCGCGCCGATGCGCAGGTCGGTCTGGCCGCTGTAGCGATAGAGCAGCGTAGCGAGTGCGGCGGTCATGGTCATGAACAGGGTCAGACCATTTTGCGCATTGAAGGTACGGACGCGGGCGGCGAGGTCGTCGCTGAGGTCGAAACGGAACAGTTCACCCTGATGGCTTTGCACCGGCGGACGCGGACGGTCGCCCGGCAACTCCAGCAGCGGGTGTTCGCGACCGAGTTGCGCGGTCCAGTAGTCGAGCTGACGCTGACGCTCGCCGGACTCCAGCCAGTTGCGCTGCCAGACGCTGTAGTCGAGGTACTGCACCGGCAACGGCTCCAGCGGCGAATCGCGATCATCGACGAACGCTTCGTAGAGCGCGCTGAGTTCGCGGGCGAAAATATCCATCGCCCAGCCTTCGGTGACGATGTGGTGCAGGGTCAGGACGAAATAGTGTTCGTGCTCGGCGGTTTTGACCAGGCAGGCGCGCAGCAGCGGGCCGGTTTCCAGATCGAACGGCTGGTGCGCTTCTTCGTCGGCCAACTGCTGGACGTTTTGCTCACGGACATCAGCCGCCAGTTTCGAAAAATCCTTCCAGTCCATGCGCACGCCAGTCTCGGCATTCACGCGCTGACGAGCCACGCCATCGACGCTCGGGAACGTGGTGCGCAGGGTTTCGTGACGCAGGATCAGTGCTTGCAACGCGGCCTCGAAACGCTCGACATGCAGCACGCCGCGCAGGCGCGCCATGCCGCCGACGTTGTACGCCGGGCTGTCCGGTTCCATCTGCCAGAGGAACCACATGCGCTGTTGCGAATAGGACAACGGCACCGGTTGGCTGCGGTCGACTTTTTCAATCGGCGGCTGTTTATTGGTGCGGCCGCTGGCCTGGATCAGACGGATCTGCTCGGCGAAATCACCCAGTTCGCTGTGTTCGAACAAGGCGCGCAGCGGCAGTTCGACGTCGCAGGCCTGACGGCTGCGGGAGATGATTTGCGTGGCCAGCAGCGAGTGCCCACCGAGGGCAAAGAAATCGTCGCGCAGGCCGACTTGCGTCAGGCCCAGCACTTCGCGCCAGATCGCGGCGATCTGCTGCTCAAGTTCAGTCACCGGTTCGACGTGTTCGCGCACTTGCCACTGCGGTTCGGGCAAGGCGCGACGATCGAGTTTGCCGCTGGGGCTCAGGGGCATTTCGTGCAAACGCATCAGTTGCGCCGGGACCATGTATTCCGGTAGCTCGGCGGCCAATGCGGTTTTCAGGCGAGTGATCTGCGCGTCCTGATCTTCGCTGGCATCGGTCACGGTGAAGTAGCCGATCAACTGGGCGCCGGCAGCGGTTTCGCGCACCAGCACCACGGCTTGGGCGACGCCGTTTTGAGCGAGCAGACGCGCTTCGATTTCTTCCGGTTCGACGCGGAAGCCACGCAGTTTGACCTGCTGATCGAGACGACCGAGGTATTCGATTACGCCGTCGGCCGTCCAGCGTGCGCGGTCGCCGGTACGGTATAAGCGCTCGCCCTGCTCGCCCAATGGATCGACGACGAAACGTTCGGCGGTCAGTGCTGGGCGGCCGAGGTAACCCCGGGCCAGACCGATGCCGCTGATGCACAACTCACCCGGTACGCCAGCCGGCACGGGGTTGAGATCAGCGTCGAGAATGCGGCAAACCACGTTGCCCAGCGGTCGGCCAATCGGCGAACGCTCGCCATCGGCCGTTGTGCAATGCCAGTGGGTAACGTTGATCGCGGTTTCGGTCGGGCCGTATCGGTTGTGCAGTTGCACCGCGGGCAGTTGCGCCAGTACCCGGTTACGCAACTCTGCGGGCAAGGCTTCGCCGCCGGAGAACACCCGGCGCAGGCTGGTGCATTCGGCACTCAGCGGCTCGTCGACGAACAACGCAAGCAGCGGTGGCACGAAGTGCAGCGTGGTCACGCCGTATTGCTGAACAAGCTGTGCGATGCGATGCGGATCACGGTGTTCACCCGGGCCGGCAATCAGCAAACGCGCGCCAGTGATCAGCGGCCAGAAGCATTCCCACACCGACACGTCGAAACTGATCGGCGCCTTTTGCATCAGCACGTCGGTTTCGTCGAGACGATAACTGTTCTGCATCCATTGCAGACGTTCGGCCAGTGCCGCGTGGGTGTTGCCGACGCCTTTCGGTTGGCCGGTGGAGCCGGAGGTGTAAATCACATACGCGAGGTTGTCGCCGTGCAGGTGCAGACCCGGTGCCTGGCTTGGCCAGTTCTCCAGATGCAACGCGTCCATGGCGATGACGCTGACGCCCTCGCTGGCCGGCAAACGATCAAGCAATTCGGTCTGGGTCAGCAACAGTTCGACGCCGCTGTCGCTGAGCATGTAGGCCAGACGATCGGCCGGGTAATCCGGGTCCAGCGGCACATAGGCACCGCCGGCCTTGATGATCGCCAGCAGGCCGATCAACAGCTGCGGCGAGCGCTCGGCGGCGATGGCCACGCAGACATCCGGGCCGACGCCTTTGTCGCGCAGGTAATGCGCCAGTCGGTTGGCTTGGGCATGCAGTTCGGCGAAATCGAGGCTGCCACCGTCCCACACCAGCGCAGTGCGCTCCGGGGTCTGGCGCACTTGCTCGTTGAGCAACGCCGGCAGCCATTGTTGTGCCGCAGTGCACGGGGCGACGCTCCAGTCTTTTTGCTGATCGTGTTCGGCGGTGGCCAACAGTTGCAGATCACCGATGGCGCGTTGCGGTTGCTCGCAGACCTCGCGCAAGAGATTGCTGAAGTGCTCGGCCAGTCGCGCGATGGTCGCTGCGTCGAACAGTTCATCGGCGTAGTCGAAGGACAGGCTCAGGCGCCCGTTGCGATCTTCTTCGCTGTGCAGTTGCAGATCGAACTTGGCCTCGCGGCTGTGCCACGGCAGCTCTTCGGCGAGCAGACCCGGCAGACGTTTGAGCGCACTCAGGTCACGTTGCTGATGGTTGAACATGACCTGGAACAGGCCTTGTTCGCGAGCCTGCGGGAAGGCTTCGAGCAGTTGTTCGAACGGCAGATCCTGATGGGCCTGAGCACCGAGTGCAGCCTGGCGGGTTTGCGCCAGCAACTCGATAAACGACAGGCGCGAATCGACTTCGGCGCGCAGCACCTGGGTGTTGATGAAGAAGCCGATCAGGCCTTGGGTTTCCAGGCGCGGACGGTTGGCATTGGGCACGCCGATGCGAATATCGCGCTGCCCGCTGTAGCGGTGCAACAGGCCCTGGAATGCCGAGAGCAACAGCATGAACGGGGTGGCTTCATGAGCTTGTGCAGTGTTGCGGATCGCTTCGCTGAGGCTGACGCTCAGACGCACACTATGGCGCGCGGCGCTGTGAAGTTGCTGGGCAGCGCGCGGATGATCGGTGGCCAGCTCCAGCGTCGGATGTTCATCACCCAACTGCGATTTCCAGTACGCCAGTTGCCGCTCGCCCTCGCCTTGCGCCAGCCATTGGCGCTGCCAGCTGCCGTAATCGGCGTATTGGGTTGGCAGTGGCGCGAGTTCAGCTCGCTGGCCTTGGGAAGCGGCGGCATACAGGCGCGAGAACTCATCGATCAACACGTTCAGCGACCAGCCGTCGGCGATGATGTGATGCAGCGTCACCAGCAGTTGGTGATCTTCGTCATCGAGCCGGATCAGCGTCACCCACAGCAGCGGGCCTTGTTCCAGATCGAACTGCGTGCGCGCTTCGTCTTCGCGGATCTGCTGGGCGCGGGCTTCGCGCTCATGGGCCGGCAGGTCGCTGATGTCGATCAGTTGCAGGTTGAACTCTGCTGTCGCGTCGACCTGTTGCAACGCCACGCCATCACGTTCGAAGAAGCGCGTGCGCAAGGATTCGTGGCGCTCAATCAGTTGCTGGAAGCTGGCGCGCAATGCGTCTTCGTCGAGTTCGCCGCGCAAACGCAGGGCGCCGGGAATGTTGTAGGCGCTGCTTTGCGGATCGAGTTGCCAGGTGATCCACAAGCGGTTCTGCGCCAGCGATTGGGGCATCGGCTCGCTGCGTGACAACGCGCAGATTTCGCCTTGGGCGCTGCCGCCATCCTGTTGCTGTTGCGCCACAGCGGCGGCGAATGCGGACAGGGTCGGCGCTTCAAACAACAGGCGCAGATTCAGCTCCAGACGCAGTTCTTCACGCACGCGAGCGATCACTTGCGCCGCGGCGATCGAGTTACCGCCGAGCAGGAAGAAGTGATCGTCGGCGTTGACCTGTTTGACGTTCAGTTGCTCAGCCCAGATCTTGCCGATCAGGGCTTCGAGCTCCGAGGCGGTTGCCGGCGCATCCGGGGTTTCGCAAGGGGTCGAAGGAAACACTGCATAGCTGTCGAGGCTGCCATCGGCCAGGCGGTTGCGGCAGGCCGAACGCTGCAATTTGCCGCTGGAGGTTTTCGGCAGCGCGCCCGGATTGAGCAATACCACCACGCTCGGTGCCTCTTGATACGCCTCGGCCACCGCTTGGCGAATGGCTTTGATCAGCGCTTCGGGCGGGAGGATTTTCTGCACGCTGCGACTGATTTCCGCAGCGATGCCGATGCCCTCTTCACCATCCTGAGCGACCGCGAACGCCGCGACCCGGCCCTTGCGCACCACTTCCACTTCGCTTTCGACCGTTTTCTCGATGTCCTGCGGATAGAGGTTGTGGCCGCGCACGATCAGCATGTCTTTCAAGCGACCGGTGATGAACAGTTCGCCGTCACGCATGAAACCGAGGTCACCGGTACGCAGCCAGGTACGCCCCGCGTGCTGGACGAAAGTCTTGGCGCTGGCCTCCGGGTTGCGCCAGTAACCGAGAGCAATGCTCGGCCCGGCGGCCCAGACTTCGCCGACGGCGTTGTCGGCAAGCTCTTGCAGGTGGGTGGGCTCGACGATCAACACCGCGTGTTCCGGCTGGCTGATGCCGCAGCTCATGATCGGGCTGCCGTCGCCGGGCTCGGCACGGTTCTGCGCCAAGGCCTGGTCGTCCACGCGCAGCGCAGGAATGCCGGTGCCGCGCGGCGTGCCAGCAACGAACAACGTGGCTTCCGCCAGACCGTAGGACGCCATGAAACTGTCTTCGCTGAAGCCACATGCGGCGAACTTCTCGGCGAAGCGCTCATTGGTGTCGAGACGAATCGGTTCGGAGCCGGAATAGGCCACGCGCCAGCGGCTCAGGTCGAGGCGCTCCAGCGCCGATTCGCTGACTCGCTCGCTGCACAGGCGGTAGGCGAAATCCGGCCCGCCGCTGATGGTGCCGCCGTATTGGCTGATTGCTTCGAGCCAGCGCAGTGGCCGACCAAGGAAGTACGCCGGCGACATCAGGATGCACGGCACGCCGCTGAAAATCGGTTGCAGCAGACCACCGATCAAGCCCATGTCGTGGTACAGCGGCAACCAGCTGACAATCACGTCGTCCGGGTTCACATCGATACCGAAACCGTGACGAATCAACAGTTCGTTGGCGACTAGATTGCCGTGGCTGACCTGCACGCCTTTGGGCAGTGCAGTGGAACCGGAAGTGTATTGCAGGAAGGCAATGTGATCGGCCGGCAGGGTCGGTTCAACCCAGCCTTCGGCGAGTGCGTTGTCGAGAGTGTCGACACACAGCAACGGCGGCGCGCCTTCGATCTGCTGCAAGGCGTCGCGCAGCTCGGCGCTGGTCAGCAGCAGGCGCGGTTCGGCGTCAGCAATGATCGACAGCAGGCGCTCCTGGTGATGACGACGGGCCGATTCCGGCGGATAGGCCGGTACCGCGATGACCCCGGCGTACAGGCAACCAAAGAACGCCGCGACGTAGTCCGGGCCGCTGGGAAACAGCAGCACGGCGCGATCAGCGAATTCAGCCTCGGCTTGCAGGGCGGCAGCAATCGTGCGGGCACGCTGATCGAGTTCGCGATAACTGAGCACCACCGTTTGCTCTTCGCTTTCGGCGAGAAAACGCAAGGCCAGCCGATCCGGCGTCAGGGCCGCGCGGCGCTGAAGGGCTTGGACCAGGGTGCTGGGAAGTTCGAACGCGTCGGTCATGAGGTTTCCTGCCTGAATTCGGCTTGCTAGTGGAATCGGGTTGCTGCGTCACGCCCCTCAAGGGCATGCAGGGCGCGGTCTACGCCGACCGCGCAAGGCATGGGAATGCTGTCTGGCCGGGGCTCGTTACCCGGAACCATTCACCAATGAGAACGGATGACGTCTGGAAATAATTAGTCGCCAAGGCGGATCGCCAATAGGGCCGGGCTGCGGCGGCGTGTCGCAGTTCTCAGATTGCACCGAACCAGAGCATTACTTCTCTTTCTCATTTGACAATCATTATCATTCAACATAATTTGTCGCTCGATGTGTAGGACGCCCCCTCCCCCAGGCGCCCCACGAACCAATTGGCAGCAAGGTGATTTCCATGACGGAACAAGTATCCACAAGCAGGTGCGATTCACCGCTACTTCAGGCATTCGTCGACAATCGACTGATTCTGGTCAAAATCGCAGCGCGTATTACCGGCTGCCGGTCGCGCGCCGAAGATGTGGTACAGGATGCGTTTTTCCGACTGCAGTCGGCGCCACCCATTACATCGTCGATCAAAGCCCAACTGAGTTATCTGTTCCAGATCGTGCGCAACCTCGCCATCGATCACTACCGCAAACAGGCGCTGGAGCAGAAATATTCCGGCCCTGAAGAGGAAGGGCTGAACGTGGTTATTCAAGGTGCTTCGCCGGAAACCTCGCACATCAACTTCTCGACCCTGGAACACATCGCCGATGCGCTGACCGAGCTGCCGAGTCGCACTCGCTATGCATTCGAGATGTACCGTCTGCATGGCGTGCCGCAAAAGGACATCGCCAAGGAACTCGGCGTTTCGCCGACTTTGGTCAACTTCATGATTCGCGATGCGCTGGTGCACTGCCGCAAGGTGTCGGGCAGTCGTCGGGATGCGGTGGCGGTGGGTCGTCGATAATCAGAGAAGTGTTGACGCCCTCATTCGCGAGCAGGCTCGCCCCCACATTCGACTACATTTCTCCTGAAAGAACACGGTTAAATGTGGGAGCGAGCCTGCTCGCGAAGGCGACCTCAGGATCACCGAGATCCTGAGGCCCCATCATCAAGCCAGTTTGCACCGATCAAAAAACCGCTCACGCCCCAGCATCATCAGCGCCGCGCGCTTGTGCGGGAAGTCGAACTCTTTCTCGCAGTGGAAGCACTGGTTTTGCATGTGGCCGATCATCTTCGCGTTGTCGGCCCGCGGCTCGGCGACCACGCGCTGGGTACGTGGATCATCCAGAAACAGGTAATGCACCAGCGCCGACAGCCAGCTCGCCACTTTATGCGGGCCGCGGTGATCTTCTTCCCCCACCAGCATATGAATGCCACGGTCGTAATTGTCGGCATCGTAGAACGGCGCAATGCGGTCTTCCTTGGCCCAATAGGCTTCGAAATAAGCAAACGGCTGATCGTCGAAACAGCCGATCAGGGTGAGTGTGTGCGGATCGGCGTCGAGTTTGCTGAGGTATTCACGATGCTTTTCGATCGTGCCTTCTTCCTGCCAGAAACTGGCAACGCGCGGGCTGTTCTGCCAGCGGTTGAAGCGCGGCAGGTCTTCCTCGATCTCGACCGTGCGCAGGGAAATCCACGCACCGAGTCGCGCATCGAAACGCCGATAGACTTCACCGCGCGGTTTGACCGGACGCAACGGATGACGCTTACCCTGGCTGATGACCATTTGCTGCGGATAGCTGCCGGTCAGAGAAGTGCCAAGCCACGGTTGCGGCAATTGCCAGAACAGCGAACGCTCACAGCGATATTCCCCCGCCACTTCAGTGCTCACCAACAATCCGCTGAGCAAAGCTTCGGTCGGCGGCTGATCCAGTAGCCAAGTCAATTGCTGACACGCAGGATCGCGAGCGAACAACCAGTAACACGCCGCCCACAGTGCCTGACCTGGCGGCAACGCAAAACGTTCATCGATGTGGATCGGCCCTTTGGCCTCACGATCAAGGCGCAGCCGGATCAGCGGCTGCCCGTCCAGGCTCAGGCTCAGACGGCTTTCGGTGACATCGGCTAGCAACTGACTGCCCGAAGGCAAGGCCAGGGCAGTCAGCTCATTCAGATTGGACATGGGTCGGGCTCACGGTAATCGTCGACAGTTCAACGATGGGACGTGATCCGGGAAGAGAAATTTAGGCTTTGCGCACAAATCAGTGCCTCAACGACGAGGCACCGGCACCACGGCGATCCTGTAGGGCTCGAAAATCTTCAGCATCTCGCCGTTATCGCGCAGCCCCTGCAGCAGCTTGCCGAACTCCTCCCCAGTGATCGGCGCGGTCGGACGCAGAATCGCATAGTGGTGATAGACCTGATCGATGCGTTGCGACACCAGCAACTCGTCACGCACCTTCTCATTGCGCAGCAGGTAATCACTCAGATATGAACGGGTCACCAGTGCGATATCCGCGCGCCCGCGCAGCACCATCAACAGGTTGCTGTCGTGGGAGTAGGTCAGGGTGGCGTTAAAGTTTTGCGCGAGTAACTTGGGATCGGCGTTGAAGTTGGAAAATTCGTAGTGGTAACCACTGAACAGCGCCAGACGTTTGCCGTTGAGATCGGCAAAGTAGCTTTGCTGGCGACCGCTTTCGCGTTGAGCAACGAAGATTTCAGCGTCCTCAAGCCCCATATCGACGTCGGTGTGGGGAATCTCTTTCCAGCCCCAATCAGGGTTCTCGAAGATCGCCATGTCGATCCGGCCCTGCTTGAAATCACCGAAACGTCGTGGAATCGAGGTCGGCACCAGCACGAACTGGTAGTCGTGTTGCAGGCGATTCAACGCCTCGACCAATTGAGGTAACAGCCCCGTGTCGGCGCCGTTTTCAGGGCGAACGGTGTAAGGCGGAAAATGCGCAGCGCCGACCCGAACCAGTTGCGCTGCCTGGACAGACAACACCGATGATGCCGCCAGCGCTGCGAGCAAAAACACCGCGGCCGTCCGAATTGGCGAAGACTTCAAAACACCCCACTCCCCGAAAAAATACCGATCAATGCATTCAAGCTAGGCGGTTTCGCCCAGTTAGCCAGTTTCCCGAACCGATAGAAAGCGCTAACGCTCTTCCAGAACCAGTATCAGCGCTTCATCGGCCAACTGATCAAGACTCAAACTGCCGCCAGCACGGAACCAGGTGGTGGTCCAGGACAAAGCCCCTGTGAGGAAACGTCGGGTAACAAATACGTCGCCACGGATAAACCCCGCGTCCTTGGCCTCACCGAGCACCTGCAGCCAGATATCTTCGTAGACATCGCGCAAAGCGAGGACTCTGGCCTGGCCCTCCTCTGACAACGAGCGCCATTCATAAACCAATACCGCCATCGCTTCGCCGCTGCCGCCCATGATCGACTGCAATTCGCAGCGTATCAGCGCCAACACGCGCTCGCGCACATTGCCGGCCTCAGCCAGTGCCGCACGCATCAGTGCGGTGTTATAGCGGATGGTTTCTTCCATCACTGCGCGCAGAATTTCGTCTTTGCTTTTGAAGTGGTGGAAAATACTTCCCGACTGAATCCCCACTGCGCCGGCCAAATCGCGCACCGTCGTACGTTCATAACCTTTATTGCGGAACAGGTGAGCCGCCACTTGCAGCAATTTGCCGCGGGCGCTGTCCGGGTCGGTCAACTGGCCTTCGTCGACCAATTCGCGCATGACCCTCAGGGCTTTTTGCTCGTCCACCCGTTCTCTCCTACAGTCGATCAGTCTGTTGCCCCCTGAAACCGCAGGGTTGCGCGCAATTTAAGCCGCCGGCGGCGACCAAGCAAGCGCTTGGGCAGAAGTTACTTCAGCTGTTTACAAACCAAGCGCTTGCTTGGTAGCCTCCAGACACTTCTGTCGCAGGTTCCTGAGTCGGAGATAAACATGCCCAAAACCGTCCGCATCGGATGCGCCAGTGCTTTCTGGGGTGACACGTCGACCGCCGCCGCACAGCTGGTGGCCGGCGGGCGCCTGGATTATCTGGTATTCGATTACCTGGCCGAGATCACGATGTCGATCATGGCCGGCGCACGCATGAAAGACCCGCAGGCCGGGTTCGCCAGCGACTTCGTCGAAGTGCTCACCCCGCTGCTGCCGCAACTGGCCGAGCAGAACATCCGCGTCATCAGCAACGCCGGCGGAGTCAATCCGCAGGCGTGCGCCGCCGCCCTGCAAGCGGCGTGCGACAAGGCGGGTGTAGCGCTCAAGATCGCCGTGCTGCTCGGCGATGACCTGCAAGCGCAACTCAGACAACTCACCGGCATCAGCGAAATGTTCACTGGCGCGCCACTGCCGCCGATGTGCGTGTCGACCAACGCCTACCTCGGCGCACCGGGCATCGTCGAGGCGCTACGACTGGGCGCCGATATCGTCATCACCGGTCGAGTCGTCGACAGCGCCGTGGTCAGCGCCGCGCTGGTGCATGAATTCGACTGGTCGTGGCATGACTATGACAAACTGGCCCAGGCCGCCCTGGCCGGGCACATCATCGAATGCGGCGCACAATGCACGGGGGGCAATTTCACCGACTGGCGCGACGTGCCGGACTACGAACACATCGGCTTCCCGATCGTTGACGTCAGCGCCGACAGCCAATTCATCGTCAGTAAACCCGAAGGCTCCGGCGGCCTGGTCACACCGCTGACCGTCGGCGAGCAGATGCTTTACGAGATCGGCGATCCTCAGGCCTATCTGTTGCCCGATGTGGTCTGCGATTTCAGTCAGGTCAGACTTCAGCAACAAGGCAAGAACGCGGTGCATGTGCACGGCGCCAAAGGCCTGCCTCCCAGCGACAAATACAAGGTCAGCGCCACGTATCCGGACGGCTTTCGCTGCACCGCCAGTTGCCTGATCGCCGGCATCGACGCGGTGGAAAAAGCACAGCGCGTCAGCCAGGCGATCCTCGACAAGACCGCCGAGATGTTCAGTCAGCGAGGCTGGGGGCCTTATAGCGAAACCAACATTGAACTGCTCGGCAGCGAAGCTACCTATGGCCCCCACGGCCAGCGTCGTGACAGCCGCGAAGTGGTGATCAAACTCGCCGTGCGGCATCCGAACAAACAGGCGCTGATTCTTTTCTCTCGAGAAATCGCCCAAGCCGCCACCGGTATGGCGCCGGGACTGACCGGCATCGTCGGCGGGCGGCCAACGGTGTATCCGCTGATCCGCCTGTTCTCGTTTCTGATCGATAAAAGTCGCTGCGACCTGCACATCGAACTGGCCGGTGAAAAACATCCGTTCACCCTGCCCTCGCCGACCGAACTCGACACCCGGGACTTGCCCCTGCCCCATCACCCACCCAAACCCCAGGGCGGCGCGGACGCCAGCGTACCGTTGGTCAAATTGGCCGTGGCGCGTTCCGGGGACAAGGGCAACCACAGCAATATCGGCGTCCTCCCCCGCCAGCCCGAATACCTGCCATGGATCGCCGAAGCGCTGACCCCGGCAGTGATCGTTGACTGGATGAGCCACGTCCTTGATCCGATTCATGGCCGGGTCGAACGCTGGTATCTACCCGGCACCCACAGTTTGAATTTTCTCCTGGAAAACGCCCTCGGCGGCGGTGGCGTGGCCAGTCTACGCATCGACCCGCAAGGCAAAGCCTTCGCCCAGCAACTGTTGGAAATCCAGATCCCGGTGCCGCAGAGCATCGCCGACCAGCTCGACTAGAGGATTGTTTACATGGCTTACGCGTCGATTTTCAAAGCCGATCTGTTCAGCGGCCAAACCATCATCGTCACGGGTGGTGGCAGCGGTATCGGGCGCTGCACCGCGCATGAACTCGCCGCCCTCGGCGCCAATATACTGCTGGTCGGGCGCAAGCCGGAAAAGCTGCAAACAGTGGCCGCCGAGATCGCCCAGGACGGTGGTCGCGCGCACTGGAAAGCGTGCGATATCCGCGATGAAGAGGCCGTCAAACTGCTGATCACCGAGTTGATCACAGAACACGGGCCGATCCACGGACTGGTCAACAATGCCGGTGGCCAGTACCCGTCGCCGCTGGCCTCGATCAATCAGAAAGGTTTCGAAACCGTGCTGCGCACCAATCTGGTCGGCGGCTTTCTGATGGCGCGGGAAGTGTTCAACCAGTCGATGAGCAAGCACGGCGGCAACATCGTCAACATGCTCGCCGACATGTGGGGCGGCATGCCCGGCATGGGTCACTCGGGCGCTGCACGATCGGGCATGGACAACCTCACCAAAACCGCCGCGTTCGAGTGGGGTTACGCCGGGGTGCGGGTCAACGCGGTGGCGCCGGGCTGGATTGCGTCCAGCGGCATGGACACTTACGACGGCGCGTTCAAAGCGGTGATTCCGACCCTGCGCGAGCATGTGCCGCTCAAGCGTATCGGCACCGAATCGGAAGTCAGTGCGGCGATTGTGTTTCTGCTCAGCCCGGCAGCGGCGTTCATCAGTGGCAGCACCTTGAAAATCGACGGCGCGGCCAGCCTCGGCAGCCGTGCGTGGCCGCTGCATAAGGCGACGCCCAGCGAGTCGTTCAACGGTTTCCATCGGGCGTACTTACCCGAAGTGCTTCGTCCCGACGTCTTGAAGGACAAGGAGTAAGCCATGGCGCAGATCCAGTCCCAACTCGATCCGCACAGCGAAGCCTTCGCCCGCAACCGCGCGGCGATGCTCACGGCCATCGAGCAAGTGCAACAACTCGAACAGAACTTGCTGAACAAGGCCGCCGAAGCCAAGGCGAAATTCGACAAGCGCGGGCAATTGCTGCCCCGCGAACGCCTGAATCTGCTGCTCGATCCCGGCGCGCCCTTCCTCGAGCTGGCCAGCCTCGCCGGTTACAAGCTTCACGATGACAAGGACGGCAGTGCGGCCGGCGGCGGCTTGATTGCCGGTATCGGTTACGTGTCCGGCGTGCGTGCCATGGTCGTCGCCAATAACAGTGCAATCAAGGGCGGCACTATCTCGCCCAGCGGCCTGAAAAAATCCCTGCGCCTGCAGCAGATCGCCCAGGAAAACAAACTGCCGGTAGTCACCCTCGCCGAAAGCGGTGGTGCCAATCTCAATTACGCGGCGGAAATTTTCGTCGAAGGCGCGCGCAGCTTTGCCAATCAGGCACGCATGTCGGCGATGGGTTTGCCGCAGATCACCGTGGTTCACGGCTCGGCCACGGCGGGCGGCGCTTATCAACCGGGGCTGTCGGATTACGTGGTGGTGGTGCGCGGCAAAGCCAAGCTGTTTCTCGCTGGCCCTCCGCTGCTCAAAGCGGCGACCGGCGAAGTGGCCAGCGACGAAGAACTGGGCGGCGCCGAGATGCACGCGCAGGTCGCCGGCACTGCCGAATACCTGGCCGAGAACGATGCCGACGGTGTGCGTCAGGTTCGCGAAATCCTGCGCATGCTGCCGTGGAATGAACAACTGCCATGGCTGCCGGAGCCGCAATACAAAGAGCCGCTCTACCCTATCGACGAACTGCTGGGCCTGATCCCGGACGATCCGAAAAAGCCCTACGACGTGCGCGAAATCATCGCGCGCATCGCCGATGAATCGGATTTCCTCGAATTCAAAGGCGAGTTCGATCAGCAAACCATCTGCGGCCAACTGAAGATTCAGGGCCGTGCCTGCGGCTTTATCGGCAACAACGGCCCGATCACACCGAACGGTGCGAGCAAGGCCGCGCAGTTCATCCAGCTGTGCGATCAAAGCCAGACGCCGCTGCTGTTTTTCCACAACACCACGGGATTCATGGTCGGCACCGAGTCCGAACAGCAAGGTGTGATCAAACACGGTTCGAAACTGATTCAAGCAGTGGCCAATGCGCGGGTGCCTAAACTGACGATGGTCGTCGGCGGTTCCTACGGCGCCGGTAACTATGCGATGTGCGGACGTGGCCTCGATCCACGCTTTATCTTTGCCTGGCCCAACAGCCGGACCGCAGTGATGGGGGGCGCGCAGGCCGGCAAAGTGCTGCGCATTGTCACCGAGGCCAAGCAACTCAAGGACGGCCTCGTGCCCGATCCGAAAATGCTCGACATGCTCGAACAGGTCACTGCGCAGAAACTCGACAGCCAATCCACCGCGCTTTACGGCAGCGCCAACCTGTGGGATGACGGGCTGATCGATCCACGCGACACGCGCACGCTGCTCGGCTACTTGCTGGACATTTGCCACGAAGCGGACATTCGCACATTGCAACCCAACAGCTTCGGCGTCAGCCGGTTCTGATCGCCACGGACCTTACGGAGAACAATAACAATGATCTTCACCCCGGAACACGAAGCGCTGCGCCGCACCGTCCGCCAGTTCGTCGAACGCGAAATCAATCCGCACGTCGAGGAATGGGAAAAGGCCGGGCGTTTTCCGATCCACGAGATTTTTCGCAAGGCCGGTGACCTCGGTTTGCTGGGGATTTCCAAACCGGAAAAATTCGGTGGCATGGGCCTCGATTACAGCTATTCGATTGTCGCCGCCGAAGAGTTCGGCACCATCCATTGCGGCGGCATTCCGATGTCGATCGGCGTGCAGACCGACATGTGTACGCCCGCCCTCGCCCGCTTCGGCTCCGATGAACTGCGCGACGAATTCCTGCGCCCGGCGATCACCGGCGAGCAGGTTGGCTGCATCGGCGTCTCTGAAGTCGGTGCCGGCTCGGATGTCGCCGGGCTGAAAACCACCGCGCGCAAGGACGGCGACGACTATGTGATCAACGGCAGCAAGATGTGGATCACCAACTCGCCCAGTGCCGATTTCATCTGCCTGCTGGCCAACACCTCCGACGACAAGCCGCACATCAACAAGTCGCTGATCATGGTGCCGATGAACACGCCGGGGATCAGTCTCAGCTCGCACCTGGACAAGCTCGGCATGCGCAGTTCGGAAACCGCGCAGGTTTTTTTCGACAATGTGCGCGTGCCTCAGCGCAACCGTATCGGCCACGAAGGCGCCGGTTTCATGATGCAGATGCTGCAGTTTCAGGAGGAACGCCTGTTCGGCGCGGCGAACATGATCAAGGGCCTGGAGTATTGCGTCGATAGCACCATCGAGTATTGCAAGGAGCGCAAAACCTTCGGCAATGCGCTGATCGACAATCAGGTGATCCATTTCCGCCTCGCCGAATTGCAGACCGAAATCGAATGCCTGCGGGCACTGGTCTATCAGGCCACCGAGCAGTACATCAAAGGTCAGGACGTCACACGCCTGGCCTCGATGGCCAAGCTCAAGGCCGGGCGTCTGGGCCGTGAAGTCAGCGACAGTTGCCTGCAATACTGGGGCGGCATGGGGTTCATGTGGGACAACCCGGTGGCCCGCGCCTACCGCGATGTGCGGCTGGTCTCGATTGGCGGCGGCGCCGACGAAATCATGCTGGGGATCATCTGCAAACTGATGGGCATTCTGCCGGGGAAAAAGAAATGAGCACCCTCCCTGATTGCCAGACGCTGTTGCTGGAACTGCATGGCGGCGTGCTGCACATCACCCTCGACAGACCCGAAAGCCGCAATGCGATGAGCCTGCAAATGGTCGCGGAACTGCGTGCCGTGTTGGCGGCGGTGCACGACGACCGCGCTGTCCGTGCCTTGGTGCTCAGCGGCAGTGGCGGACATTTCTGCGCCGGTGGCGACATCAAGGACATGGCCAATGCCCGCGCTCAGGGTGCCGATGCTTACCGAGAGTTGAACCGCGCGTTCGGCGCTTTGCTGGAAGAGGCGCAGCACACGCCGCAAGTGCTGATCTGCCTGCTGCAAGGCGCGGTGATGGGCGGCGGTTTCGGTCTGGCCTGTGTCAGCGACATCGCGATTGCCGATCACAAGGCGCAATTCGGCCTGCCGGAAACCAGCCTCGGCCTGCTGCCGGCGCAGATTGCGCCGTTTGTAGTGCAGCGCATCGGCCTGACAGAAACGCGTCGACTGGCCTTGACCGCTGCGCGATTCGACGGCCATCAGGCGCGACGTTCAGGGCTGGTGCACTTTGTCGAACAGGATGCGCAGGCACTGGCCGAGCGGCTCGATGAGGTGCTGCAGCATGTTTTGTGTTGTGCGCCGCAGGCGAATGCCATGACTAAAAAATTGCTGCTGGCCAGTGCGGGACAGCCATCGAGTGAGTTGTTCGATGAAGCGGCGCAGTGGTTCAGCGAAGCGGTGACTGGCGCCGAGGGCGTCGAGGGCACCCTGGCATTCATGCAAAAGCGTAAACCCGGGTGGGCCACCTAAAAGCTTCGCGAGCAGGCTCGCTCCCACAAGGGAACGAATCCAGATGTGGGAGCGAGCCTGCTCGCGAAGAGGCCAGCACATACACCGCAACTTTTGAGGGAACAGCCCATGCCCGCCATGCACAAAATCCTGATTGCCAACCGCGGTGAAATCGCCTGCCGCCTCCAGCGCACCGCCCAGACCCTGGGCTACCGCACCGTCGCCGTGTTCAGCGACGCCGACGCCGATGCACTGCACGTACAAATGGCCGATCAAGCCGTGCGCATCGGCCCGGCGCCGGTGCAGCAGTCCTACCTGAACATCCCCGCGATTCTCGACGCCGCCCGCCGCAGCGGTGCCGATGCGATCCACCCCGGCTATGGTTTTCTCTCGGAAAACGCCGGGTTCGCCCGCGCCTGCGAACAGGCCGGTCTGATTTTCATCGGCCCGAGCGCCGAGGCGATTGAACTGATGGGCAGCAAACGCCTGTCGAAACTCGCCATGCTCGACGCCGGTGTCCCGTGTATCGCAGGCTTCCAAGGCGCAGAGCAGGACGACGTGACACTGCTGCGTGAAGCCGAGCGCATCGGCTATCCGCTGATGATCAAGGCCAGCGCTGGCGGCGGCGGGCGCGGCATGCGCCTGGTGCACGACGCGTCTGAACTGCCAGCGCAACTGCGAACGGCCCGCTCAGAAGCCCTGAACGGATTTGGCAGCGACGAATTGATCCTCGAACAAGCACTGATCGAACCGCGACATGTTGAAGTGCAACTGTTTGGCGATCACCACGGCAATCTGATCTACCTCGGCGAGCGCGACTGCTCGATCCAGCGTCGCCATCAGAAAGTCATTGAAGAGGCGCCCTGCCCGGTCATGACTGCCGAGTTACGCCAGGCCATGGGCGAAGCGGCGCTCAAAGCCGGGCGCGCAGTCAATTATGTTGGCGCCGGCACTGTTGAGTTTCTGCTCGACGCGCGCGGGCAGTTCTACTTTCTGGAGATGAATACCCGCCTGCAAGTGGAGCACCCGGTGACCGAGTTGATCACCGGCCTTGATCTGGTCGCGTGGCAGTTATCGATCGCCGAGGGGCAGCCTCTGCCATTGACACAGGAGCAAGTTGTGCTCAATGGCCATGCCATGGAAGTGCGCCTCTACGCCGAAGATCCGGCGCAGGATTTTCTCCCGCAAACCGGGCGCATCGAAGCATGGGAACCGGCCCTGCAACAGGGTGCGCGAATCGATCATGGGCTGTGCGAAGGGCAATCGGTCAGTCCGTTCTACGACCCGATGCTCGGCAAACTGATTGCCCACGGCGCCACCCGAGAAGAGGCGCGACGCAAACTGCTGCGTGCGGTGCAGGACACTGTTCTGCTTGGCGTACAAAGCAATCAGCGACTACTCGAAAGTCTGCTGCAACATCCCCAATTCATCAGTGGCGAATTCAGCACCGGGTTCATCCCCCAGCATTTCAACGATCATCCAAGCCTGCACACGTACACGCCAAGTGCCGAGGAACTGGCCATCGCCGCTGTGCTGTTCTACCAGGCGTGCGCTCGACAGCACCGGCCCCCCTTGAGCCATTGGCGCAACAACGCCAGCGTCCCGCTGCACTATCGACTGGGGCTGGATGAGCAAAACTGGAACCTGCAACTGCACAAACTCCCGGATAACCTGATTCAGGTGAAAACCGCCGAACGCAGCCTCGAACTGACACTCATCGAACACAGCGCGACCTCGCTCACGCTGGAGATCGACGGCCTGCGCCAACGCCACGCCTATCGCCTCGACGCCGGGCACCTCTGGCTGTTCACTCACCCCGGCAGCCTACGCCTGGAGGATCGAACTCATGCGGTGATCGGCAGTCAGACCAGCGTCAGCTCCGGCACCTTGAAGGCGCCGATGGACGGTGCCATCGTCGACGTGCTGGTCAGCGAAGGCAGTCCAGTCAGCAAAGGTCAGTTGCTGGTCGTGCTGGAGGCAATGAAAATGGAGCACCCGCTCAAGGCTGGCATCGACGGCGTACTCAAGCGGGTGCAGGTCAAAGTCGGCGATCAGGTAAAAAATCGTCAGGTTCTGTTGCAGGTCGAGTGAGTCGCCAGGATTTGACTACGCTCTGATCTATCAGGACGCGGAAATCAGGAACCCTGCGATGCCCCACTGGCTGGTCATAGATCTGGAAGCCACCACCGATGAGGGTGGCTGGCCGGTCACAGAGATGGAAATTATCGAGATCGGCGCCACGCTGGTCGACCGTGCCGGGCGCGAACAGGATTACTTCCAACGCTTCGTCAAACCGACGCGGCGGCCGTTGCTCACGCCCTTCTGTCGCGAGCTCACGCACATCACCCAGGCCAATATCGACACAGCGCAACCCTTGACGGACGTCTGGCCAGCCTTCGAGCGCTGGCTCGGCCAGCATCAGACACGCCTCGAAGGCTGGGCCAGTTGGGGCGATTACGATCGCAAACAGTTACTGCAGGAATGGCAGCGGCTGCAACTCGACAGCGTGTTGAGTCGGGTGCCACACATGAACCTCAAGCAACGCTTCGCCAAAGCCCGGCGCCTGGAGCGGCCGCTGGGGCTCAACGGCGCGTTGCAACTGGCCGGCATGCAGTTCAGCGGCCAGCAACATCGGGCGCTGGAAGATGCGCGCAACACTGCGCGATTGCTACCGCTGGTTCTGCCGCTTTAGGGGCGTGACGGCGCTAAACGCCTTGTGCATACTGGCCGCCCCACTTTTTAGCCCTTTTCGAGGAATCGCCCATGTTTAAAGTCAACGAGTACTTCGACGGCACCGTCAAGTCGATCGCCTTTGGCACCGCTGAGGGTCCGGCGACCATCGGCGTCATGGCCCCGGGCGAATACGAATTCGGCACTGCCCAGCGTGAAATCATGCACGTGGTATCCGGTGCTCTGACCGTCAAACTGCCGGACAGCAGCGACTGGGAAACCTTCGTCGCCGGCAGCCAGTTCAACGTACCGGCCAACAGCAAGTTCCAGCTGAAAGTCGCGGTCGACACCGCTTACCTGTGCGAGTACCGCGGTTAATCCGCGGCTTTCGCAGCACAATAAAAAATGCCCGTGTTTAAAAACACGGGCATTTTTTGCCTCGTTAACGGGTTACTCGAGAATCTCCACCGGCATCCCGACCACAAGTCGACCATTGCTGTCATTCACCAGATTCTGCCCGAACATCGCACCATCAGCCTGCGCACGCGTCTTTTGCAGCGTGGCCAGCGGTTCGCGATCAGCACTGCGCTCGCCGGTATGCGGGTCGATGGTGGTGAGTATGCAACGCGAGCAAGACTTGACCACGCGGAACTCGACCTCGCCGATACGAATGCGTTTCCAGCTGTCTTCGGCATACGCGTCACTGCCTTCGATGACCAGATTCGGTCGAAAGCGCAGCATTTCCAGCGGCCGTCCAACCTGTTGCGACAAGTGTTGCAGCGATGCTTCACCGATCAACAACAATGGAAAACCATCAGCGAAGGCAACCTGGTCGTCGTCCTTGCCGAAACCTGCCTGGGTCATCCGCGCGCGATCCAGCGGCACTTGCACCAGACGGGTCGGCTTACCGATGAAGTCGCTGACCCATTTCGCCGCCTCCTCGCCAGCATCCGGCACCCGCAAGGTGTCACGCCAAATGGTCACGCCACGCAGTTCGGCGTCATTGCCCGGCAAGGCGATTTCGATCGACGCGTGTTCGGGCGCGCTCAGGACCAGTCCGCCGTGCGCATTCCACAGTGCCGACAACTGGCTCATCCTCGCCTCGGCGCGCTGAGTCAGGAAACGGCCGCTGGCTTCGTCCACGAGCATCCAGCGTCGATCGCCATCAAGGCCCAGCTTGTCCAGGCCGATTTCTTGCAGAACCTCGCCCTTGCCGGATTTCAACGGGTAACGATAAAGCGCGCTCAGACGCAGCATGGCCAACTCCCTGGTGGGCAAAAAAGGCCACCCTATACGAGCTTGATTGGCGAATCAAAGGCTGAGTCTGGATACTGCACGACACTGCAGGAGCTGCGGCACGCTGCGATCTTTTGATTTTGATCTTAAAGATCAAAAGATCGCAGCCTCGTTTCACTCCACAGCGCCTACACAAGCGTTGGTGTTGTGATCAGGCCGGCACTTCGTCGAGCATCAGACGCTGACGCACAACGTCGACGAGCTTGTCCGGCTGGAATTTGGAGAGGAAGTTATCGCAGCCGACCTTCTTCACCATCGAGTCGTTGAAACTGCCGGACAGCGAAGTGTGCAGCACCACATAAAGACCCCGCAGACGCGGATCGTTACGAATTTCGGTGGTCAGACGGTAGCCGTCCATTTCCGGCATTTCCGCGTCGGTGAAGATCATCAGCAGTTTGTCGGTCATGTTCACGCCGGTGTCAGCCCAGGCCTTGAGCATGTTCAGCGCCTTCAGACCATCGCTGGCGATGTGCATTTTCACGCCGAGCTGGCCGAGGGTGTCGCGCAATTGCGAGAGGGCCACGTTGGAGTCGTCCACCAACAGCACTTCGCGGCCGCGGGCTCGCTCCAGCACCGGATCATCGAGCTTTTCGCGCGATACCTTGGCGTTGTACGGGACGATTTCGGCGAGCACTTTCTCGACGTCGATGATTTCCACCAACTGATCGTCGACCTTACTGATCGCCGTCAGGTAATGCTGACGTCCGGCGCTGGTCGGCGGCGGCAGAATGGCTTCCCAGTTCATGTTGACGATGCGGTCAACGCCGCCGACCAGGAAGGCCTGCACCGAACGGTTGTACTCAGTGACAATGATGGTGCTGTTGGGGCCCGGCACCAGCGGACGCATGCCGATGGCTTGGGACAAGTCGATCACCGGCAGGGTTTGCCCACGCAAGTTGACCACGCCGCAGACAAACGGGTGCCGCTGGGGCATCAGGGTCAACTTCGGCAGTTGCAGGACTTCCTGAACCTTGAACACGTTAATCGCGAACAATTGGCGCCCGGCCAGTCGAAACATGAGAATTTCCAGGCGATTCTCAC
Organism: Pseudomonas sp. Irchel 3E19; assembly: GCF_900187585.1. Classification (NCBI taxonomy): domain Bacteria; kingdom Pseudomonadati; phylum Pseudomonadota; class Gammaproteobacteria; order Pseudomonadales; family Pseudomonadaceae; genus Pseudomonas; species Pseudomonas sp. Irchel 3E19. The sequence continues at coordinate 44,095 of NZ_FYDT01000022.1, read as the reverse complement.
CCACCAGTTGCGTGCGTTGGTCTACCGTGTCGAGAATGCCGGCCATCAATGACTCCTGGGCTTGTTCTGATGAATTCACTAACAGGGCTTATCGGCTGACAATGACGAATCTTGATCCCTGTAAAAATCACCATCAAAATGCCATAACCACCCATTGATGTCATATTAACATCATGCTTTACTGGCGCTGCGGATTTCATCTGCTACCTTTTTCTGCAGCGCGACCTCGGTTTGCGCCACAGGTTCCCGCGCCTAAGGGATTCCCCTAGTCACAATCAGGCCCAACCTGATGTTCGCAATATCCAATAGCCATTAATGTGACGCCATTCTCATTGCATGAACGGAGTCAGGCTGTTGTGTGTGATCGCAGTTCAGTGGAAACACATCCTCTTGAAACCCAAAACCTGTGCTCTTGCAGCTCAGGGCGCGATCTCTCGTCGGTTCATGATCGTCGGCACGCACGGCATTCCCTCATCAGACATGACGCGTTGGAGATAAGCATGCCGATCGATCGTAAAGACTGGGCACAACGCTTCCCCGAATTTCTTGTCGAGGCTGAAACGCTCCTGGCCAAGTCCGAAGAATGCCTCAGTCACTTGCAGTTGATCAGCAACGACAAGGACGCCATCGACTGCATGCTCACCAGCCTCCTCAAGCTCGCCAGCAGGGCCGAAGCCTTGGCACTTGAGGCGGTTTGCGAGTTCTCCCTGCACATCCACAGCCTGCTCAACCACGCACCGGACTACGTCGACTTGCACGCTCAGGCGCTGGAGGCATTGCAGGACTGTTTCACGTTGATGGCTTGGCAGATTGAGCTGGTTGATCACACCACGGGGCAATTGAGCCTCGATAGCAGCGAGCAGAACGCCCTGATCGAGGCCTTCGCGTTTCAAGTCAGTCAGCGTCAGTTTCAACCCGCAGCTTCCAGCAAGTCCCTGCCGATCGCATCCTGGTCGGAGCGCCAGGCCTGAATCGACGTGTTTATTGCATCGCCAGGGTGCATAAACCATGGAACTGGATGTCGCATTTGAGTAGCCGCATACCTGCAAGCGACAATTCCAATTAAATACTCACACAAACAAAACGCGGATTTTTCTCGCCGGCCTAAGGGTTTGCCTGTGTGCAACAACCCGACTTCAGGCAATATCGATATTCATCAAAGACAATAAAACGGCTGTTCTGCTTTATGGAACCCGCGTCCAGCAAGGCGTATTTCCTGACTCACTGGATATATATAGTGAGCGCGACCAACGGTATCTTAAGTGGTATTATGCCGCCCGCTAGTTGCCTTCATTAATGGCACCGTGATCTCAGTGACAGATCGCCAGCGAAGTTGGCGATTGACTATCGCTGACCGCACAGCGTTGAAATCAATAACATAATTGACAGCATTTTCAGACAGAGACCTGCCAGCCTCCGGACGGTCTACCCGCAGCGAACATCCATTGGCTCCATCCGTTATGTACGCCAGCCTCAAGTCACTCACTACATGGCCACCTTCCCGGGAAAACGCACGCCGGTTCACACTCATCCTGTGCGTCGTCGCAGCACTTGGCAGCCTGCTGACCTATGGTCTGTCTGCGCCACTTAGCCTGGGGCTGCTGCTGGTCAACATCGCTGCCACCGGGTGTGTCTGGGTGCAATATCGCTTATCACGCAAATCCATCAAGTTCCAGCCTCAGGAACTTGCTGACCGCTTGCTCGAAGTCCAGGAAAACGAACGCCACCGACTCAGCCGTGAACTGCACGATGACATAGGCCAGTTGCTGACGGCCGCCAAACTGCAAAGCGAATGGTTGAAAAGGCGTTTGCCGGAAGATTTGCAAGCGCAATGCTCCACACTCTGCGAAACGCTCGAAGAAACCTTGAACAAGGTCCGCGACGTTTCCGCCATTCTCAACCCGCGCCAATTGACCAGCCTTGGCCTGGAAGCCAGCCTGCGTGCACATTTGCTCAAGACACTGGCCAATACTTCAGTGCACTGGAGCCTCGATTGCCAGCAGCGCCTCAATGGCATTCCAGAAGAAATGGCGGTCGCCGCCTTTCGCATCGCCCAGGAGGCGGTCACCAATATCCTGCGCCATGCACAGGCGCGTAATCTGCTGATCCGCGTACAACGTCTACCGCAAGGCCTGACATTGCTAATCAGCGATGACGGGCTGGGATTCGCTCCGGCTGCCGATCCGGGACGCGAAGGACAACGGGGCATGGCCGGGATGGCCGAACGGATCGAACAACTGGGCGGCACTTTGCTGGTCACCAGCGAACCGGGCAAAGGCACACAAATCGAAGCACTTTTCCCCTGGGCGCCCCGTGCACTCGAGCGGGCCAGTACGAATAAGGTTATGCGTTGACTTGTAACTTACTTCTGGTGGATGACCACTCGCTGATCAGGGCCGGCGTGCGCGCTCTGGTACTGGATATTCCCGGCTACGCGGTAATCGGCGAGGCCAGCGATGGCTCGCAGTTGCTCGAAATGGTCGAGCATCTGAACCCCGATATCGTGCTGCTGGATATTTCCATGAAGGAAACCGGCGGTCTGGAAGCCCTGCAACGGCTCAAGCGGGTACGTCCGCAGAGCAAGGTGCTGATCCTGTCGATGCACACAGACCCGGCGCTGATCATGCAGGCGCTGGAGTCTGGTGCCCATGGCTATCTGCTCAAGGACACCACCGCCACCGAACTTGAGCACGCGCTGGAAGCCTTACGCAACAATGAGCGTTATCTGAGCCCGGCGATCGCTCACACGGTGATCAACCAGGCCCTGATCCGCAACCAGAAGCAGCAGCCCGAAGTTGCCGACTCGCACAATCTGACGGCGCGCCAGCTGGAAATCCTGCGCCTGATCGTGCGTGGCAAATCCACCCGGGAAATCGCCAATGGTCTGGGTTTGAGCATCAAAACAGTCGAGACCCACCGCTCGCAGATCATGAAGCGTCTGCAGATCTACGATGTGGCAGGCCTGGTGCTGTTTGCGGTACGTGAGCAGATCATCAGTCTTGATGATTGACAGATGGCCTGCCGCTCAACAGTGGTGAGTTCGGCGGCAGGTGCACCTCTATCGCCGCTGAACGCGCCTCGAAGCGCATGCTTTCGCCCTCCAGCGGCTCGCCGTCAAGGTTGATGTACAGGCCCTCTGCGACCTTGATCTCGACCCACGGCAACCGGGCTCGGACAAACATGTTGTCGATCCCGAAGCCGTCGCTGAGCAGATTCTTCAGCGTGCCTACCAGCTCCTGCGGTGCCGGCAAGATACTGATGTCCAGGAGGCCGTCATCCACCAGCGCATTCGGACACAACACATGCCCTCCCCCGGCCTGGCGACCGTTACCGATGCCCAGCGCCAGCAGTTCCCCACACCAGTGGAAATCCGGCCCCTGCAACTCGCCATAGGCAGCATGCAATTCGCTGAAGCGGGATAGACCGGTAAACAGATAAGCCGCGCCGCCGAGGACTTTTTTCAGGTCCTCCGAGGTATTGGCCGTGACCTGACTGCCAAAGCCACCCGTGGCCATATTGAGAAAGATCTGCCCGCCCACCTCACCCAAGTCGATGGCAGAGGGCGGTGTATCCAGCAACGCCAAAGCCTCGGCGGGCTCCAGCGGAACACCCGCCGCGCGGGAAAAATCGTTGGCCGTGCCCAGCGGCAACAGCACCAGACTCGCTTTACGCGGGTGCCTGGCCAGCGCTTCGGCAATGTCACGCAAGGTGCCATCGCCGCCCCCGGCGATGATTCGCGTGAAGCCCTGCGCCAACGCTTCCTCCACCAGACGCTGGGCGTCCCCCGCCTCCCAGGTCAGCCTTACCGCCAACTCCCAGCCCTGCTCGCGCTTGCTTTCGACGGCAGCACGCACCGCTTCGTTGAGTGCCTGCTTGCCGTGCAGAATCAACAGCGCCCTGTGTTCACTCATAACGGTCACTCTCGCATTGAATGGGTATGAAACATCTTGACCATTACAGCTCAGAAAAAAGCCGCAAGAATCACAATTAATTCAAGCAGCTGGCTCGCTCGTCCTACAGGGCGGTATTTTTTCTTACAAAACAAGAGGAATCGGCTTAATTGACCTGACTATGCCAGTGGTTCACCGTGTGCCGGCGATATTGATCGCCAATCTGACAACACACAAGGATGTGAATGTAATGAGTGGATACACCTTCACGGTGCTCGACAGATCGAATGAGGGCTTCGGCCGCAAGTGTGGAATTGAACCAGCAGGCGGATGTTTTCATGCGAAGCCCTGAAGCCAGAAAACCAGTGAGTCCGGTAGCGCCTGTCGCCGAAGGTCGAGCCGCACCGAAAAATGATTTCAGACACAGCGCCAAAGCCACTGGAGAAATAGATATGGAACCGCGTTTCGCCGAGCTGGAAACCCACCTCAAGTACATTCGCCGGGATATGGACGAAGTCAGGACTGACGTCAAATCGATCAAGCACCGACTTGCCTATTCGGCAGGAGCTGCCGCCGTGGCTATGGGTCTGCTGGGATGGGTGGCCAACAGCCGGTTTGATCAGCTTGTCACACTGATCGGCCATTGATTGCCTTGAGTGCAGGGGCGGCTGTCATCAACCGCCGCCTGCGCTCTCCAGGCAAACTGCTCAGCCCAGCAGATCACTCAGCGGGATGAAGTTCACCAACTCTCCGGCCTCAAGCGTTTGCCCCTCCAGAACCTCTACCAGCCCGTCGGCCCAGGCGGCACTGCGCAGGACACCTGAACTTTGATTGCGGTAAATGATTGCCTGCCCTTGCTCCAGGCGTGCGCGCAAATATTCGCGTCTGTTACCGGCTTGAGGCCACGCGAAGCCGGCAGGCACAGGGAATTTCAACGGTTCAAGATCAGTGACGCCCTGGCGGCGCAGCAGATAGGGGCGGGCCAGCAGGGCGAAGGTCACCAGAGTCGACGCCGGATTGCCGGGCAAACCAATCACCGGCACACCGCGAAAGTGACCTACCGTCAACGGTTTCCCGGGTTTGATCGCCAGCTTCCACAGTGCGAGTTCACCCTCTTCGCGTAAGGCGATCCCGAGAAAGTCAGCTTCGCCGACAGAAACGCCACCCGTGGAAAGGATCAGGTCAACATCCTGCAACTCTCCCAGCCGTTCGCGGGTAATGGCCAGGTCATCGGGAAGAATCCCGGCATCGACCACGTCGCAACCGAGCCGTTGCAACCAGTTGCACAGCACGACTCGATTGCTGTTATAGATCTGCCCGGGCCCCAGGGTCTGGCCCGGCTCGACCAGTTCATCGCCGGTGGAAATCACCGCTACGCGAACCTTGCGCACTACATTCAGCCCGGCGCAGCCCAACGATGCGGACAACCCCAACTCAATCGGGCCAAGCCGGGTCCCGGCCTGCAGAATCAACTCGCCGACGGTGGTTTCCTGGCCTTGCGCGCGGATGTTCTGTCCAACTGAAATGGCCTCTATGAAGCGCACGCGGCCATCGGCCTGGACCTCGGCGTTTTCCTGCATTTCTACACAGTCGGCACCGGAAGGCACGGGGGCCCCGGTGAAAATCCGCGCACACGTACCGGGTTTCAAAGGCTCGGGAGCCTGCCCGGCGAAGACTTTTTGAGTGACCGGCATCGGCTCACCGGTCCAGTCGGCCAGATGCAAGGCATAGCCATCCATTGCGCTGTTGGGCCAGGGTGGCAGATCGAGGGTCGAGATCAGATCATCAGCCAGCACCCGCCCTTGCGCCTGCGCCAGCGACAAATATTCATGCTCGACAATCGGCGATGCCTCAGCCATTTCCATCAGCCGCGCCAATGCTGCTTCAACAGGCATCAAGCTGCCGGTCTTGCCCGGCTTACCCACGGGATTCACAAGGCGCCGCCTGTTTCAGATGAGCCACGAAATTGCACGGACGGTGCCGAACATCCAGTTGCTCAGCCAGAATGCCATCCCAACCGGTGCGCACCGCATTGGTCGAACCCGGCAAGCAGCACACCAGCGTGCCATTGGCCAGACCGGCCAGCGCACGCGATTGCACGGTCGAGGTACCAATATCGGCGACCGAGATCTGACGGAACAACTCACCAAACCCGTCGACCTGTTTGTCGAGCAGGCAGGCGACAGCTTCCGGCGTACTGTCGCGACCGGTGAAACCGGTACCGCCGGTGATCAGCACGACCTGTACGACATCGTCGGCGATCCAGTTGGCGACTTGCGCGCGGATTTTGTAAAGGTCATCTTTAAGCAGCACCCGCTCTGCCAGACGGTGGCCGGCGGCCGTCAAGCGATCGACAAAGACCTGACCTGAAGTGTCGGTTTCGAAGGTTCGGGTATCACTGACAGTCAGTACCGCAATATTAAGCGGCACGAAAGGTACATCAGCCTTGGCTTTCATAGGCTCGTCCAGTTGTAGGAGAAACAGCTGGGTGTTATATCACAGCGCCTGATTATTTCGCCGCCCCTCAGGAGAAGCTGCCATGACCTCGATAACGCAACTGCCGCCCTGCTCCATCCTGCTTCTGGCAGGCGGACGCGGTCAACGCATGGGTGGTCAGGACAAAGGCCTGGTGGAGTGGCTGGGCGAGCCGCTGATTGCGCATTTACAACGCAAGACTCGTCCATTGACCGATGACTTGATCATCTCGTGTAATCGCAATCGCGAGCGCTATGCGCCCTTCGCCGATCAGTTGGTGGTGGACGATGAAGGCGACTTTCCCGGGCCGTTGGCGGGGATTCGCGCTGGCCTGAAAGCCGCGCGCCATTCGCACCTGCTGGTATTGCCATGCGATGTCCCGCGTGTCGATGAGGCGCTATTGCACACCATGCGTGAAACCGCCAATCAGCATCCTGACAAACCTTTAATGTTGCGCCACGACGAGCATTGGGAACCTTTGCTGTGCGTGATTCCGGTGGCCCTCCTGCCAGCATTCGAAACCGCCTGGAACGCTGGCGAACGCAGCCCTGGCCGGGTGATGCGCGAGCTCGGCGCCAAGGCCTTGCAGTGCCCTGACAACGACCCGCGACTGGCCAACCTCAACACCCCGGACCTGTTACATTCGCACAACACTGTGTCAGACTGACAGCCTTCAAGGAACTCTCACGCCTTGTATACGTCTCAAGCTCAGTAACCAAAAGATATTCCATTCGGAGACACACTCATGACTCAACGGACCCTCGCCACTCTCATGCTCGCACTGGGCCTGGCAACCCTCGCCGGTTGCTCCTCGCCGACAGTGATCACCTTGAATGATGGTCGCGAAATCCAGGCCGTCGACACCCCGAAATACGATGATGATTCGGGCTTCTACGAGTTCAAACAGCTGGACGGCAAAGAAACCCGCATCAACAAAGATCAGGTTCGCACTGTTAAAGAGCTGTAAGCTCCAGGTCGACACCCGATACAAGAAAGCCCGCATTCATGCGGGCTTTTTCATGGGCGCTCGAAAACACGCCTGGCGATCACCATTGCAAGGTAATACGACTTTCGAACTCGCGCTCTTCGCCTGTTACCGGGTCGGTAAACCGCAGCCCTTGGGCCAATAGCTTCAGCGGCCTGGCATAGTCATCGACGACGTCTTTCAACGCATCCGGATAGAACGGGTCATTGCAGATACTGGCGCCCAACGCGGTCATGTGCACGCGCAATTGATGCTTCTTGCCAGTCACCGGGAACAGAGCATAGCGCCACAGATCGCCGTACTTCTCACGAACCTCCACTGCCGTTTCGGTGTTGCTGACCCCCGGTGCTTCCTGCATCCGGAAAAACGGCTCGCCATCCACCAGACGGCTTTTGTGAACCAACGGAAAAGTCAGATCGGGCAAGGCTGGAGCAATCGCTTCGTAGCGTTTTTCGATTTGCCGCGTCGGGAACAACGACTGATAAGCGGAACGGGTTTGGGGGTTGGCCGAGAAGATCACCAGACCCGCCGTATGCCGATCGATCCGGTGCAAAGGCACCAGATGCGGATTGTCCAGACGGCGGATCAATCGGCGCAGCAGCGTTTGTTCGACATACTCGCCGGCAGGCGTCACCGGCAGAAAATGCGGTTTGTCGGCCACTACCAAGTGCTCGTCCGCATAGAGAATCGACTCGACCACCGGAATCGGCTTCTCGTCCGGCACCTCGCGAAAGTAATGAATGCGCAGACCTTCCCTGTAGGGCAAGTCCACCGGGATCGGCTGGCCGTTGCCGTCCAGCACCCGCCCCCGAGCAATCCGATCCAGCCATTGCTCGCGCCCGATGGCACTGAAGTGCTCGCACAGGCAATCGAGGACAGTCGACCAGGTACCCGGCGGCAGATATAGGGTACTGGCCTGATTCTGTGCAGCAGAAAATGTTGACGTGGACATACGAAAATACAAACCCTCAAGGCAGGCCGGCATTATCCAACACTGAGGGGAACGAACCTAGTGCCCAATGCTCAGGCTGGAATCGACTTGAGTGCCGCGGCCTCGGTGAACTCCTTGAGCCAGCGCAGCACATCGACGGCCTCCCAGCGCCCCGGATCATACAAGGCATAAAGCAAGCCCTGATAACCGACCACGTCCAGTTGCCTGTGATAACCGGCGCGCTGAAACAAAGCTTCGATCTCGGCAAAGCAGGTGTTGAAATGCAGCTTGTTGAAGGGTGTCTTGCCTTCCGTGACCAGCCCGTCCAGGCGCAACTCGAGGACGGCCTCGCGCACCACGTCAACCGACATCCGGTTCACGCTGTTTTTCAACTGTTCGACATTGACCACGGTTTCGTCCCTCTCACGCAATTACTGTATGAACATACAGTAACCGAATAAGCCGGAAAGTGCCAAGCAATGGATGACGGGTGGCGACCGGTGGGACGAAGCAAAAAAACGGTTAGCGAAGTAACGCCACGACCTGATCGGCACTGAACGGCCAGCCCAGTTCCGCCCCGGTGTCAACTCGGCGCAGCACCGGAATGCGCAAACTGTAAGCCTCGAACCATGACTCGTCGTCAGCGATATCCACCAGCTCGACCAATAGCCCGCGCTCGACAAACTCCATCAACATGGCTTCGGCGACTTCACAGAGATGACACCCCAAGGTGCCGAACAGCTGACATTCAGGAAGCATGATTGCTCAACCAAAAATTAGTGCGTCTATTCTAGGCCGCACCTGAAAACCCGTCGAGCCACCCCGCCCAAAGGCTTTAAAGCCAACGACTGCGGCTCACGCACAAAACCCTGACACACATCAGTTCACAGAAATGCCGATCAGGCGATGCTCCCGCGCTTTTTGCCTCTACGCTTGAGAAGCCAGAGCCTGACATTGGAGTGCCTTGTGTTTGCCAACCTGCTGATCATCCTTGCGTCGTCCCTCGTGATGATTGCCCTGTTCCGTCGTCTGCGCCTGCCACCGGTATTGGGTTACCTGTGCGTAGGACTGCTGGTCGGGCCAACGGCATTCAACTGGGTCAACGAGAGTGAACACCTGCCCGACGTGGCTGAGCTGGGAGTTGTGTTCCTGCTGTTTTCCCTGGGCCTGGAGTTTTCCCTGTCGAAAATGATCGCGCTGCGCAAAGTGGTGTTTCGCCTGGGCAGTCAGCAAGTGCTGATCAGCACGGCGTTGCTCGGTCTGCTGCTGATGTTGCTGGGGATGCCGCTGACCCCGGCGCTATTGCTCGGCGCCGGCCTTTCATTGTCGTCGACGGCTATTGTCACCAAGGAACTGAGCAGCCTGGGTGAGGTGTTCAGCAGTCACGGTCAGAACGCCGTCGGTGTCTTGCTGTTTCAGGACGTGGTCGCCGTTCTGTTGCTGACCCTTGTGCCGGTGTTTGCGGGGAGTAGCGATCAGGCCTGGTACTGGGCGCTGCCACTGACCCTGACGAAAACCATAGTGCTGTTCTTCGGTCTGCTGCTGGCCAGTCGCTGGTTGTTGCCACGCCTGTTCCACGAAGTAGCCGCCTCGCGCTCGGCAGAGTTGTTCGTGCTGCTGGCGCTGGTCATTGTGCTGCTGACCGCCTGGCTGACTCATCTGCTGGGGCTGTCCCCTGCCCTCGGCGCATTTTTGGCCGGCATGCTCCTCGGCGAAAGCCATTACCGACACCAGATCGAAGCCGACATCCGCCCCTTTCGCGACATTCTGCTCGGGGTGTTTTTCGTCAGCATCGGCATGCTGATCGACCTGCAACTGTTCATCAGCCACAGTCTGTTGATCGTTGGCCTGACCGTCGGCCTGATGCTGATCAAGGGTATCGTCGTGGCCTTGCTGGTGAAATGGCGGGGTAACGACAATGAGACCGCCTGGCGCAGCGGCCTCGCCCTGGCGCAGGGCGGTGAATTCTGCTTTGCCTTGATGGCGCAGATGCAGCAAAACCAGATGCTGCCGGCTGAACTCGGTGCACTTCTGCTCGCAGCGACCTTTTGTTCGATGCTGCTGACCCCTCTGCTGCTACGCGCGGCACCGCGAATAGCCGCCGCTTTGCATCGCAAACCCAATCAGGAAGCACAGATCGAAAAGATCAGCGCACTGAACGCCGAACTCGACAAGCATGTGGTGATATGCGGCTACGGCCGCGTCGGGCAATCCATCGGCCGCTTCATGCGCAATGCGAATCAGCCTTTCATTGCACTGGACAACGACCCGGTACGGATCCAGGAGGCGGCCCTTGGCGAAAGTGAGGTCCATTACGGCGACTCTTCACGTGGCGACTTGCTGACGGCCGTCGGACTGCTGCGCGCAAGGTTGCTGGTGATCGCCGTCGATCAAACCGACGTCGCCCTGCGCGTCCTCAGGGAAGCACGTCGACTCAATAATCAGGTGCCGATTCTGGTGCGCACCCGCGACGACAGCCAACTGGCGGAACTCAAAGCCGCCGGCGCCACCGAAGTGGTACCGGAGCTGTTGGAGTCAAGCCTGATGCTCGCCTCCCACGCCTTGATCATGCTCGGTTTTGCGGCGCGCCAGGTGCAGGAAAAAGTCGACCAGGTACGCAGTGACCGTTATCGCCTGCTGCATGGCTTTTATCCCGGCGCCGAAGATGAGGAGACTTAATCCTGACTCACTGCGCCGATCTTGTGCAGCGCCAGATCAGCGCCGTAATACTCTTGTTCCTGACTCAGGCGCAGCCCGTGCAGCGCCTTGATCACGCCGTACACGACAAAGCCGCCCACCAGCGCCACCACCACACCGAGTGCAGTGCCAATCAACTGACTGATCAGACTGACGCCCCCCAGGCCGCCGAGCGCCGTATGGCCGAAAATCCCACAGGCAATCCCACCCCACACACCGCACAAACCGTGCAATGGCCAGACACCCAAGACATCGTCGATACGCCATTTCACCTGTGCGGCCGTGAAGCACCAGACAAACAGCGCCCCGGCAATAGCCCCCGTCACCAGTGCACCGACCGGATGCATCAGGTCCGAACCCGCACAGATCGCCACCAATCCGGCCAATGGCCCGTTATGCAGAAACCCCGGGTCATTGCGCCCGACGATCAACGCCGCCATCGTGCCACCGACCATCGCCATCAACGAATTGACGGCGACCAGACCGCTGACACCTTGCAAGGTTTGCGCACTCATCACGTTGAATCCGAACCAGCCGACAATCAGAATCCACGAGCCCAACGCCAGAAACGGAATGCTCGACGGCGCAAACGCGACCAGACGACCATCGCGATAGCGCCCGTGACGTGGACCCAGCAGCAAAACCGCCGCCAACGCCAGCCAGCCCCCCATGGCGTGCACCACCACGGAACCGGCGAAATCGTGGAACGCCGCGCCGAAACTCGCCGCCAGCCAGGCTTGCAGGCCGTAGTTGCCATTCCAGATCATGCCTTCGAAAAACGGGTAGATGAACGCGACAATCAGCGCCGTCGCGCACAACTGCGGAACGAAGCGCGCGCGCTCGGCGATACCGCCGGAAATGATCGCCGGGATAGCAGCAGCAAAGGTCAGCAAGAAGAAAAACTTCACCAGCCCATAACCGTGATCAGCATTCAGCACTGCCGCCGGTTGCATGAAGGTGACACCGTAAGAGATCCAATAGCCTATAAAGAAATAGGCCAGCGTCGACACCGCGAAATCACTGAGAATTTTCGACAGCGCGTTAACCTGGTTTTTCTGCCGCACCGTACCGACTTCCAGAAAAGCGAAGCCGGCATGCATCGCCAGAACCATGACCGCGCCGATCAGTATGAACAACGTATTGGAGCTGTGAACCAGCGTGTCCACAGCGCTTTGCAGATTTTCCATGGAGGGCAGACCTGAAGGCTGAAAAAAGGCACCAAAGCGGTTCATGCGAACAATTCATGCACCAAGTTGCGACCCGGCAGTCACGGATATGCCTGTCCGATGAACCGCTTTGGCGCACAAGGTTGATGTCCTGACACGAACCGGGATTATTTGAGTTAAGGTTTTCCCGGCGCGCTGCCCGACAACAACGCACACTCGCCGGACAACGCACCACGACGTAGCAAAAGCTGTACCAGTCATTTGTACTGAACCTTCACACAAGGCTCATACTCGAACGCTTCAGACGCCACTTACGGAGATCCACCCATGGCCAGCATCAAGGCAAAGACTGCTCAAGAAATCCTCATGAACGACTTCCAGACCCTGGTCGCCGACACCGAACGGTTGCTCGAGCACACCGCCACCCTGGCCGGCGACCAGGCCGATGAACTGCGTGAGCAAATCCACGACAGCCTGCTGCGTGCGCGCGAAACCCTGAAGCTGACCGAAGACACTTTGCGTGATCGTGGCCAGGCTGCAGTGACCGCCACCGAAGACTATGTATCGGCCAACCCGTGGCAGTCGGTTGGCATCGCTGCCGGCGTAGGCTTTCTGATTGGCCTGCTGGCCACTCGGCGCTGATTATGTCGATCGGCGAATCCGGCCCGATTCCGGGCACCCGTTCCTCTACGCGGCGCCTGGGCGCCGCCGTCCTTGGTCTGCTGCACAGTCATGTCGAATTGTTCGGCATCGAATTGCAGGAGCAGAAAGCCCGCACTGTCAGCCTGCTGTTGTTTGCAGGACTGGCGTTGGTGTTCGCGCTGCTGTTGCTGGTCGGCCTGTCGACTTTGGTGCTGATTGTGTTCTGGGACACTTATCGCCTGCCTGCGATCATCGGCCTGTGTGTGTTCTATACGCTGGCAGCTGCCTTCTGCGGGTTGCGCCTCAAGGCTGCGGTCTTCGATGAATCCTCGCCCTTCCACGGCACCCTGGAAGAATTGGCCAATGATCGGGAGCGCCTGCTGCCATGAGCCTGCCTGAACTTCCACACAACAGCTCACGCCGGGAAATGCGCAAGGCGCTGATCCGTCTGCGCATGGAAATGCACCGACAGGAAATTCGCCATGAGGCCGGGCAAGTGCTGCAACCCCTGCAGCGAATGCGCGGCATGACGCAGAACCTGCAGGGCGGATTCGGCATCAAACACGCGCCGTTGTGGGGCGTGGCCGCCGTGACGCTGCTGGGCTTTATCACCGGCAAAGGCGCGAAAAGCGGCGGTACCGGTGGTTTGACCCGCCTGATTCGCCTCGGCACCAGCCTCGGTCCATTGATCAAACTGGTCATGCAAAGCTCGGGCAAACGCTGAGTCACTGCAGCTGGCTGCATTCTTGCAATAGCGTCGGGATGAACCTCTTTTACCCAGAGGTTCAGTCCTGAATGCCTATCCGGTCGACAGGGTTCCATCAGAACAAGAACAACTAAGGAGGCCCCGTGATCGACGGGCAACCGCTCGCCTGCTTTCAGCCTTTTATCGATACCGCCACGGGACGTATTGCCGGCGTCGAAGCATTGGGCCGCTTGCGTCAGGCCAATGGTCAACTGGCCTCGGTCGGGCCGCTGTTCGCTGACCCGCGCACCCCAGCCATCGCCCTGCGCCGCCTTGATCGGCAGATCCGTGACAACGCCTTGAGCCGTCTGCATGAAGCCCCTGCCGAGTGGTTTCTCAGCCTGAACATGTCGCCGCGCTGGATCAGTCGCCTGCGCCCTGACCAAGCCCTGCCCAGCCTCAAACAACTGGCGCGACACGGTGTCGATCCGCAACGCATCGTTTTCGAAATCACTGAACTGGGCGGCAACAGTCAACGCCTGACGGAAGTGGTTGCGCGATATCGCCAGGCGGGTGCACGCATCGCCATTGACGATTTTGGCGCCGGCTACTCGCAGCTTGATCGGGTACTGGCGTTGCAGCCGGACATTCTCAAACTCGACATGCGCCTGTTTCAGGCCGCAGCCCTTGGCGGGCCGAGCTGTGACGTGGTCAAGGCATTGGCGCAGATGGCAGAGAAAACCGGCTGCTGGATCATCGCCGAAGGGGTCGAGACCGAGGCCCAACTGAATTTCGCTCTGGAATGCGGAGCGCGTTATGTCCAGGGGTTTCTGTTCGCTCGGGCGCAGGCAGCGTTCTACTCCACAGACGCGTTTGTGCCGCGTTTTGCCGAACTGCGCCAACGCTATGTGCAACAGAAACTGGCCGAGCGCGGGCGATTGATGCAGATGCGCCAGCAACTCAGCGCATTGATGGCGATCCTGCAGACCTGGGCTCAAGCCCATGCGCCGCTCAGCGCCTTGCCACAACTGGATGCCTTTCCGTGGTTGCTGCGGTTTTATCAGTGCGACCGCCAAGGCACACAGCTCACCCCCAACCTTGAATGGCGCCACAACGGCTGGGTCGCCGACAACCGTTATCTGGGCCACAACTGGTCATGGCGTCCGTACTTCTACCATCTGCTCGCCGAAGGCTGGGAGGAGCGGCGCCTGACGCTGTCCAACACTTACCGCGATGCCACCAGCAATCAATATTGTCTGACGGCCGGGCAGTTTTTCGACAATGGTGAACGCCTGCTGTTGATCGATATTGACGCTGCCGGCCTGTAGTTACGCTTGCAGCCTGGAGTCCGAACCGGGAAGCTAGGAGAACGCCCCCCCACAGTCATCAGACGGAGAGAACCAGCCTTGGATTGGCAGACCCTGCTCAACCGCGAACGCCTCGGAAAGCCGCTGCACAGCCCGCAAGAACTTGGCCGCAGCCCGTTCCACAAAGACCATGACCGCATCATCTTCTCCGGAGCCTTCCGCCGCCTGGGCCGCAAGACTCAGGTGCACCCGGTGTCGAGCAACGACCACATTCACACGCGCCTGACCCACTCTCTGGAAGTCAGCTGCGTGGGTCGGTCGCTGGGCATGCGGGTCGGTGAAACCTTGCGCAGCGCCCTGCCTGAATGGTGCGACCCCAGCGATCTGGGCATGGTCGTGCAGTCGGCCTGCCTGGCCCACGACATCGGCAATCCGCCGTTCGGGCACTCCGGCGAAGACGCGATTCGCCACTGGTTTCAACAGGCCGCCGGACGCGGCTGGCTAGACGCCATGAGCGACGCCGAACGCGGCGACTTCCTGAATTTCGAAGGTAATGCCCAAGGCTTTCGGGTACTGACACAGTTGGAGTATCACCAGTTCGATGGCGGCACGCGCCTGACCTACGCGACCTTGGGCACGTACTTGAAATACCCGTGGACTGCACGTCACGCAGATTCCCTCGGTTACAAGAAACACAAGTTCGGCTGCTATCAGAGCGAACTGCCGCTGCTGGAGCAGATCGCCCACAAGCTTGGCCTGCCGCAATTGGAAGAACAGCGCTGGGCGCGGCATCCTCTGGTGTATCTGATGGAGGCCGCCGACGATATCTGCTACGCGCTGATCGATCTGGAAGATGGCCTGGAGATGGAGTTGCTGGACTACGCCGAAGTCGAGTCGCTGCTACTCGGCCTGGTCGGTGATGATCTTCCGGAAACCTATCGCCAGCTCGGCCCGCAGGATTCGCGCCGGCGCAAACTGGCGATTCTGCGCGGCAAAGCCATTGAGCATCTGACCAACGCTGCCGCACGCGCCTTTGTCGAGCAACAGGACGCGTTGCTCGCAGGTACCTTGCCCGGCGACCTGGTGGAACACATGCACGGTCCGGCCAAGCGTTGCGTGCTGAACGCCAAGGACATTGCCCGCAAGAAGATCTTTCAGGATAAACGCAAAACGTTGCATGAAATCGGCGCCTACACCACGCTGGAAATTCTCCTCAACGCGTTCTGCGGTGCAGCACTGGAACAACACAACGGCCGTACGCCGTCGTTCAAGAGCCGCAGGATCCTCGATCTGCTGGGCAATAATGCGCCTGACCCGCACGGCCCGCTGCACGCTTCATTTCTGCGCATGATCGACTTCATCGCGGGCATGACCGACAGCTATGCCAGCGACATGGCACTGGAAATGACCGGGCGTTCCCATCATTGAACGGCGACGCTCGACCGGCCCCGTCCAGGCCGGTCGAGCCTGGCCTTTTATCGCCATGCATGAAAATCGATTAAACATCGCAACTTTTAAACAAAACACGACATGAATCTTCATCGGCAACTTGCAGATAACTTTCATCACATCAATCAACAAATAAAGTGTTCTCTACTTACGCACAGCCCAGTTCAGTGGTAGGGCCAATCTTCTTTACTTGTAGGACTTTTCCTATATAGCCACTAGAGCCATGTCAGTCCATGCGACCACTCAGTCAACTGAGCTAAGGTGCGCGCTTTATCCGCGCTCGTATGGGATTTGATTATGAACTCCGTTTTTATTGTCGACGACCACCCGGTCATCCGTCTTGCCGTTCGAATGTTGCTGGAGCATGAAGGTTATAAGGTTGTCGGCGAAACCGATAATGGGGTCGATGCCATGCAGATGGTTCGCGAATGCATGCCCGACCTCGTCATCCTTGACGTCAGCATCCCCAAGCTCGACGGCCTCGAAGTCCTCGCCCGGTTCAACGCCATGGGTTCACCGCTGAAGATCCTGATCCTCACGGCGCAATGCCCGACGCTGTTCGGCATCCGCTGCATGCAATCGGGCGCCTCGGGTTATGTGTGCAAACAAGAGGATCTGAGTGAACTGGTCAGTGCGATCAAGGCTGTTCTATCCGGTTACAACTACTTTCCCAGCCAGGCACTGAATCCGGTACGCAGTGATGATGTGCGCTATGCCGAACTTGAATTATTCAAGGCCGTCAATGATCGCGAGCTGATGGTATTGCAACTCTTTGCCCAGGGACGCACTAACAAGGAAATTGCCAAAGGCATGTTTCTAAGCAACAAAACGGTCAGTACCTACAAAAAACGCCTGATGCAAAAACTCAAAGCCAAGTCCCTTGTAGAACTTATCGAGATGGCCAAACGTAACGCACTCGTGTGAGAGCCAACATGCCCAGTCGATTGATGGACTACCTGATTGTTTTGAGTGCTTGCCTGTGCCTGAGTATTCCAGTGTTTGCCGCGCCCTCGGCGTCCCCCGACTACGCGTTGCTCAGTCGATCGGCGAACGAGTCGATACCGGTGGTATTCGATCTGCCGCAACAACAGTGGCTGCTGACCCGTAATGAATTGATACTGGGCACCTCGACACCTGATTACCCGCCCTTCGACATGACGGTCAGCGGTCGCGATTACGAAGGATTGACGGCCGACTATGCGGGGTTGCTCAGTCAGGCCACAGGCTTGCCGATTCGGGTCAAACGCTTTACTTCACGGGATGCCGCGATCCGGGCGTTGCTTGATGGGCAAGTCGATCTGCTCGGCACGGCGAACGGCTTCGAAGCCGCCAATGCCAACCTCGCCCTCTCCGAACCCTATGCCGTCGACCAGCCGGTGCTGGTCACCCGCGAAGGCGAAACCCGCACCCTCAGCGAGGGCCTGGCCGGACTGCGCCTGAGCATGGTCTATCACTACCTGCCGCTGGCCGAAATCAAGGCGCTTTACCCCAAGGCACTGATCACCTGTTATCCCTCGTATCAGAACGCAATCAACGCGGTGGCGTTCGACCAGGCCGACGTGTTCCTTGGCGATACCCTGTCCACGCATTACATGATCAACAAGGGCTACCTCAATAACGTGCGCATGGCCAATTTCGGCAAACAGGAAGCTCAGGGATTCGGCTTCGCCGTGCGACGCAACAACGCGCAATTGCTGGGCATCATCGATACCGTACTCAAGGCAGTGCCACGCAGCGAACGTGACAACATCGCCAAACGCTGGAGCGCCGGCAGCGACCTGCTGCTGACGGATCAAAAACTGCAGTTGAGCCCAAAGGAAGCACAATGGCTCAAACAACATCCCGTGGTCAGCGTAGTGGTGAACGAGGCCTTCGCGCCGCTGACCTTCTTTGACGGCGACGGTAATTTTCGCGGAATCAGCGCCGACCTGCTGGAACTGATCCGCCTGCGAACCGGCCTGCGCTTCGAGGTCAGGCGCAGTCGTAACGATGCCGAGATGATCCAGCAGATCGACAGCCATCAGGCTGATCTGATCGCAGCCTTGCTGCCGACCACCCAACGCGAACAGACGTTGATCTTCAGTCGTCCGTATCTGGAGAACTCCTATGTCCTGCTGACCCGCAAGAGCGCAGACAGCCCCTCGCATCTGGGTCAGCTCAAGAGCAAACAGGTGGCGATTGCTCAGGGCAACCCGATGGTCGAGTACCTGCGCCGCGAGTTTCCGCGCATCCATCTGATCGAAACTCAGGACACCTTCAGCGCCGTCGCCATGCTTGCCGAAGGCCGGGTCGACGGCGCGGTGAATTCGCTGGTGATCGCCAACTACTTCATCTCATCGCGCATTTTCGAGCGCCCGCTACAGATCACTACCACCCTCGGTACCGGTCAGGCCGCTTTCTCGTTAGCGACCGCAAAGGACAACACCGAGCTGGCGTCGATCATCAACAAAGCACTGCTGAGCATTGCCCCCGAAGAGCTGGGCGTGATCAATGGCCGTTGGCGCGGTTACTCGACCGCCTCGCAAAGTACTTGGCACAACTACCAACGCCTGTTCTATCAAGTGATGCTCGGCGCTTGCCTGGTTCTGTCGGTGTTACTGGCGTGGAACGCCTACATGCGCCACCAGATCATTCAGCGCAAGACCGCCGAACGGGCCTTGAGCGATCAGTTCGAGTTCATGCGCTCGCTGGTCAACGGTACGCCGCACCCGATTTACGTACGTGACCGAGCGGGATTACTGCAAAGCTGCAACGACAGTTACCTGGAGGTATTCAACGCCCGGCGTGAAGAAGTGATAGGCAAGAGTGTGATGGAGGGCACCCTGAGCAACGCTTTCGAGGCCCGCGCCTTTCACGCCGATTATCAACGGGTCGTCGCTGAAGGCGAGCCGCTGCTACTCGACCGGCCGCTGCACATCGGCAATCAGCGCCTGACGATTTATCACTGGATCCTGCCCTACCGCGACTCCAGCGGCGACGTCCAGGGCATCATCGGCGGCTGGATCGACATCAGCGAGCGTCGCCAGCTGATGGACGATCTGCGTGCCGCCAAAGATCAGGCGGTCGATGCCAATCGGGCCAAAAGCACCTTTCTCGCCACAATGAGCCATGAGATCCGAACGCCCATGAATGCCGTGATCGGCATGCTAGAACTGACGCTCAGGCGCATCGACCCGCAGCACCCCGATCGTTCATCGATCGACACCGCCTACCACTCAGCCAAGGACCTGTTGGGGCTGATCGGCGACATTCTCGACATCGCCCGCATCGAATCCGGACGTCTGAGCCTGAGCCCCGAGCGTGTCAACCTGATCGCCACCGTCAGCTCGGTGGTGCGTATTTTCGACGGTCTGGCCCGGCAGAAAAACCTGTCCCTGTTGTTGACGGTCAATCCGCCAGAGCTGTCCGTCGATGTGCAACTTGACCCGCTGCGTTTCAAGCAGGTGCTGTCGAACCTCATCAGCAATGCCATCAAATTCACCGAATCAGGGCATGTGCGCATCACCCTCGACCTGATCACCGGCGGCGATCAGGCACACTCACTGATCCAGCTGACCGTACAGGACAGCGGTGTCGGCATCAGCGCCGAGGATCAACAGCGCCTGTTCGAACCCTTTGCCCAGGCTGACAACGGTACCCAGCGCAGCCGCAGCGGCGCCGGACTGGGGCTGGTCATCAGCCGCAGCCTGTGCCAGATGATGGGCGGACAGCTGCAACTGAGCAGTCAACTGGGCATCGGTACCCGGGTGATCATTTCCCTGCCCATCGAAACCTTGCCGGCGGAAACGGCGCCGCAAAAAGTCGCGCCGGCGATACCGCCCCACTCATTGCCCCTGAACGTTCTGGTGGTGGACGATCATCCTGCCAATCGTCTGCTGATGTGTCAGCAACTGGAGTTTCTCGGCCATCACTTCAGCGTTGCGCAGGACGGTTGCAGTGGCTTCGAACGATGGAAAAACGGGCAATTCGACCTGGTGATCGCCGACTGCAACATGCCGCTGATGAACGGTTACGAATTGACCCGTGCCATTCGTCAGCACGAGAAACAGTTGCAGCAACCACCGTGCACCGTGCTGGGGTTCACCGCCAACGCCTTGCCGGAAGAGATTCAACGCTGCAAACAGGCGGGGATGAACGATTGCCTGTTCAAGCCGCTGAGCCTGAGTGTCCTGAGCCAATGGGTCAGCGGCATTTGCCCGTCGATCCCGAGCCAGACATTCAACTTTGACGGTTTGAGTGTGTTGACAGGAGGCAGTCCGGCTCAGGCGCTGCGGCTGATGACCGAGTTGCTCAACAGTAATCGCCTCGATCGTCAGGAGTTGCTGGGATTGTCGCCGGATACCGATCATCAGGCGCTGGCACTCCTCGCCCATAAAATCAAAGGTGCGGCACGCATCGCTCAGGCAAGGCAACTCATCACCTGCTGCGATGCACTGGAGCAGGCTTGCCAGCAGACATTGCCAGCCGAGGAGATCCGTCGACGACGCGAAGCCAGCAATCTGGCGATGCTCGATCTGGAGCAGGCGCTGCAGCAACAACTGCTGCTGACCGAACAAAGCAGAATGAGCGGGGCTTAACTATGCTTGGCGCTGAGCAGTGAGTTAACCATCATGGAGAACCCGAAATGCCCAGCCCACTGCGCCCGGAGCAACGCCGGTTGCCGCTGCACGTGCACATCAGCGTCATGTTCACTTTTCTCCTGTTGCTCACCGGGGTGGTGTTGGGGTTATTCAATTATCACCAGACCACGCAAATCATCCTGTCGAGCAGCGAAAAACTGTTCGACCGGATCGAGCAGGATGTCCGCACCGACCTGTCCGCCACTTATCAGCCGATCCGCCATCTGTTGAGCCTGCTGGCGGTCAACCCCGCCACTCAGGCCGCAGGGCTCGACCAGCGCTTGCCGTTGCTCCGACCGTTCAGCCAGTCACTCACCGACAACCCGAATCTGGCCTCGCTGTATCTGGGCTATGCCAATGGCGACTTCTTCATGGTGCGGCCACTGCGCAACGCCGCACTCAAAGCACTGCTCAAGGCGCCGGAAGCAGCGAGCTACCAGGTCTGGAGCATCGAGCACGACGCACAAGGCAAGGCTCACTCGCAATCACTGTTCTTTGACCAGGCGCTGACCGCCATCAGCCGTCGGGACAACCCCGAGGACAACTACGATCCGCGCAGTCGCGCCTGGTTTACCGACGCCCGTCAGCAGGCCGGGCAGATCACCACCGAGCCCTATGTATTTTTCTCCACCCACAATGTCGGCACCACCCTCGCCCGGCGCAGCGGTGAACACGCGGTAATCGGCGCCGACCTGACACTGGCCGCGTTGTCCGCGACGTTGAGCAAACACGTCGTCACCCCGTCCACCGAAATCGTCCTGTTCGATGCCGACGGCAATGCGGTGGCCTATCCCGACAGCAGCCGCTTGATCGTCGACGACCGCACCGCTTATCTGGCCAAAGCCGCCGACCTGAGCCCAAGCCTGCACGCGCTCCTCTCCGGCGCCCTCACCGGCAATCGCCTCAAGGCCAATGACCGGCAATGGATCGTCGCCCGCAGCAGCATGCGTGAAGGCGGCCCGCAAGGATTGCAGTTGGCGTTACTGGTGCCGGAAGACGAATTGCTGGTCGACGCCTACCGCATGCGCTGGCAAGGTGCGCTGGTGACCCTGGCCACGCTGCTGCTGTGCCTGCCATTGGGCTGGTTGATCTCGCGCATTCTGGTCAAACCGCTGCATGCGCTGGTCAAGGAAGCCGACGCGATCCGCAGTTTCGACTTCAACTTTCCGCTGACCCGGCGTTCACCGGTACTGGAAGTCGATCAACTGAGCGTCTCGATGGCCCGGATGAAAGACACTCTGGCCAGCTTCTTCCGGATCACCGACAGTCTGTGCGCGGAAACCCGCTTCGCCCCGTTGCTGCAACGGGTGTTGTTCGAAACCGTTCAGATCGCCCAGGCACAGGCTGGGCTGATCTATCTGCGCGAAAGCGATGGCAATCGGATGGAGCCCTATGGGCTGATTATTGATGGCGCGCCACAAGCGCTGGAAGCGTTCGACATCAAGGGTCAGGACCTGCAAGAAAAACAGGGGCCGGCGTGGTTTGAGCAACTGATCGGCGCCGACAATGTGGTCATCAGCCTTGGTTTCGAACACGCCGGCGATTTGCAGAAGGTTCTGCTGGCGATGACCGCGCCCAGGGTGCATCTGATCGGCATTCGCCTGCGTAACCGCCACAACGAAACCATTGGCCTGCTGATTCTGCTGGTAAGCGATAGCGGCACCCCGGCCGACCTGGAAAAATTGCGGCCCGACCGTATCGCCTTCCTGCAAGCGGTGTCCGGTGCGGCCGCGGTGAGTATCGAAAGCCAGCGCCTGCAGGCCAGACAGAAGCAACTGCTGGATGCGTTCATTCAACTGCTCGCCGGGGCCATCGACGCCAAGAGTCCCTACACCGGCGGCCATTGCCAGCGCGTACCGGAGCTGACCCTGATGCTCGCCCAGGCCGCCGCAGCCAGTCAGGCCCCTGCGTTCAGTGCCTATCAGCCTACCGAGGATGAATGGGAGGCTTTGCACATTGCCGCCTGGTTGCACGACTGCGGCAAGGTCACGACACCGGAATACGTGGTCGACAAGGCCACCAAACTGGAAACCCTCAACGATCGCATCCACGAGATCCGCACCCGCTTCGAAGTGCTCAAGCGCGATGCGTGGATCAGTTACTGGCAGGCGCGGGCCTTGGGAGGAGACGAAACGTCACTGGGCGAAATTCGTGATGCGACATTGGCGGCACTGGATGACGACTTTGCATTTGTCGCCCGCTGCAACCTGGGCAGTGAAGCCATGGCCGAAGCAGACCTGCAGCGCCTCGCGGGTCTCGGCCGACGCACCTGGATGCGTACACTGGATGACCGTCTGGGTGTGTCATGGGCAGAAAACCGCCGCCAGACACGAACACCTGCACCGAGCTTGCCGGTCAGCGAACCGTTACTGGCGGACAAGCCCGAACATCTGCTGGAACGTGATCCCAACGAATTGATCCCCAAGGACAATCCGTGGGGCTTCAAACTGGATGTACCGGACAACAAGTACAATCGTGGCGAGCTGTACAACCTGAGCATCGTTCGCGGCACGCTGACCCGTGAAGAGCGCTACATCATTAATCACCACATGGTGCAGACCATCATGATGCTCAGCCACCTGCCCTTCCCCGGCCATCTCGACAGCATTGCCGAAATCGCCGGTGGCCATCACGAAAAAATGGACGGCACCGGCTATCCGAAACGCCTCAAGCGCGAAGAAATGAGCCTGCCGGCGCGGATGATGGCGATTGCCGATATTTTCGAGGCGCTGACGGCGGCCGACCGGCCCTACAAGAAAGCCAAGTCATTGAGTGAAGCACTCGGGATCATGGCCACCATGTGCCGCGAGGCGCACATCGATGCTCAGTTGTTTGGCTTATTTATCAATGACGGCGTGTATATGCAGTACGCCGTGCGTTTTCTCGATCCACGCCAGATCGATACGGTGGATACGGCCAGCCTGTTGCACAAGGCTGGCCTCAGCCGCTGATCAGCAGTCGGTCAGACGCAGGAAGATCGCCGCCAGATGCTCGATACCGGCCTGGTCATCTGCACCAAAATGCGCGAGTTTCGGACTGTCGAGGTCGAGAACACCGATCAGGCGACCGTCCTTGACCAGCGGCACCACCAGTTCACTGTTCGATGCGCTGTCGCAGGCGATGTGGCCGGGAAATGCATGCACGTCTTCAACCCGCTGCGTCTGCAGACTGGCTGCCGCCGCGCCGCACACACCGCGACCAAACGGAATGCGCACGCAAGCGATCTGGCCCTGGAACGGACCGAGCACCAGTTCTTCGTTACGATTGAGGTAGAAACCGGCCCAGTTCAGGTCATCAAGCTGGTTGAACAGGAATGCCGAAAACTGCGCGGCATTGGCGATAAAATCGCGCTCGTCCGCCAGCAGCGACTCCAGTTGCGCGGCCAACATGCCATAGCCTTCGAGGCCCTGGCCGCTCTGTTGCAAATCAATCATGCCTTGTGCTCCAACAATTTCAGTCCCACCCAGTAACGGGCGAATTGGTACGCGCAACGTCCGTTGCGATTGCCGCGGCCGGTGGCCCAACGCACGGCAAGGATGTCCAGTGCTTCGTCGCGCTGCCAGCTCAGGCCGGCCTTGGCGGCCAACTGGCCGATCCAGTGTTCGACGACATTCAGGAAGTGTTCTTGGGTAAACGGATAAAACGACAACCACAGCCCAAAGCGGTCCGACAGCGCGATCTTGTCTTCTACCGCTTCGCTGGGGTGCAGCTCACCGTCGACGCGTTTCCAGTTCTCGTTGTCGCTTTCCTTCTCCGGCACCAGGTGGCGACGATTGGAAGTGGCGTACAGCAAAACGTTGTCTGGCGCTTGCTCCAGCGAGCCGTCGAGCACGCTTTTGAGCACGCGGTAATCGCCTTCACCGGATTCGAACGACAAGTCATCGCAGAACAGCACAAAACGTTGCGGCAGTTTCGCGATCTGCTCGACCACCCGTGGCAGGTCCGCCAGATGATCGCGCTCGATCTCGATCAGGCGCAGGCCCGCGCCGGCATGTTCCGCAAGCAACGCCCGCACCAGCGAAGACTTGCCGGTACCACGCGAACCCCACAGCAGCGCATGGTTGGCCGGCATGCCGTCGAGGAATTGTTGGGTGTTGCGCCCCAGTTGCTCGAGTTGCCGGTCAACGCCGATCAGGTCGGACAGGCGCATGTCGAGGCTGACTTCCAGCGGCAGCAGGTATCCACTGCGGCCATCACGCTGCCAACGCGCAGCCAGGCAAGTGTTCCAGTCAATCTCCGGGCGCAGTGCCGGCAACAGTGGTTCGATCCGCGCCAGAACCGACTCGGCGCGTTCAAGAAAAGCATTCAATCGGGAATCCACGTCTTCTCCTCGGGCACGTTCACAGTGATGATGACGATCCAGCGACGACACGCAGATCAATATTCCCGCCGCGCGCCTTGTTACAAGGCGATTCGGGAACCTCGGTATCGATACATGATCGACTATGCTTGAGCAGCGAAGGGAAACGGAAGTGGTTCAACACCCCATGGATATCAAATTCACCCACCGGCTGTCTTACAAACAAGCCAGGCTTACTGTGCTGGTCGGGTTCATTCTGGGCACGCTGCTCAGCCTGCTGCAAATCGGCATCGATTATGCCAGTGAAGACGCCTCCATCAACCGTGAAATCCTGTCTTTGCTGGAAATCAGCCATAACCCGGCTTCACGTATCGCCTACAACATCGACGCAGAGCTGGCCCAGGAGTTGACCCTGGGGCTGTTGCGCTCACCGGCAATCATTTCGGCACAACTGACCGACAACGACAATACCGTGCTGGCCAGCGTCAAACGGCCCGAGTCGCAAAGCGGCTATCGGGTGATCAGCGATTTTCTCTTCGGCGCCAAGCGCCAGTTCGAAGACCGCCTGTATCTGGATCATCGGCCCAACGAGTCACTGGGAGTCCTCAGCCTGGAAGTCGACACCTATGCCTTCGGCAGCCGCTTCCTGCGCCGGGCAGAAATCACCTTGCTGAACGGCTTCGCCCGCAGCCTGATCCTGACCGGGCTGCTGCTCGCACTGTTTTACGTGATGCTGACCAAACCGCTGGTACGGGTGATCCGCGAACTCAGCGGACGTGATCCGCGCAGCGCGGAGCCAACCACGCTGGAATGCCCGGCCGGGCACGCCAACGATGAAATCGGTGTGCTGGTCAAAGTCGCCAATGAGCAATTCGAGAACATCGCCACCGAGATCCAGCAGCGGCGCAATGCGGAAAACCGTCTGACCGATTACCTCGGCCAACTGGAAAACATCGTCTCGGCGCGCACCGCCGAACTCAAGGCGATCAACACCCGCCTCAGCCAGTCCAACCAGGAACTCGAAGTCGCCCGCAGCACGGCCTTGGAAATGGCCGAAGCCCGCTCAGCGTTTCTCGCCAACATGAGCCATGAAATCCGCACACCGCTCAACGGCCTGCTGGGGATGATCGCCCTGTCGCTCGACGGACCATTGAATGCCGAACAGCAGCAACAGCTGTCGATCGCCCACGACTCCGGCAAGGTGCTGGTGGAGTTGCTCAACGATATTCTCGACCTGTCGAAGTTCGATGCCGGGCAGCTCGAACTGGAACATATCCCGTTCGACCTCGGTTCATTGATCGAGGACACTGCCAACCTGCTGTCGCAGAATGCGGCGCCAAGTGTCGAACTGACCTGCCTGATCGATCCGCACTTCCCCGCGCTGGTGCTCGGCGATCCGACCCGGGTTCGGCAGATCGTCAGTAACTTGTTGTCCAATGCGCTGAAATTCACCCGCTTCGGTCGAGTGGATGTGCGCTTGTCGACCCACAAGGACGGCGTGCGCATCGAAGTCTGCGACACCGGTATTGGCATCGCGCAGGAAGCCCAGGTGAAGATCTTCCAGCCGTTCACTCAGGCGGGGGCCGGCATCACCCGTCAGTACGGCGGCACGGGGCTTGGGCTGGCCCTGACCTACAACCTCTGCGAAGCGATGCAGGGCCGCTTGACCATCAGTTCCGAGATCGGTTTTGGCAGCCAGTTCTGTGCAGAACTGCCGCTGCCCTGTCATACCCGCGCATTGGCGGTGCCCCCCCTGCACGGGAAAGTTCTCGCCATCACCGCCGCCAGCAGCGGTTTGGCAGAATTGTTGAAGAGTCTGCTGCCGGTCTGGGGCCTCGAGTACGAACAACGCACCATCGATGACTCGCTGTTGAACCTGAGTCCTGATGTGCTGATTACCGATTGTCCGGAGTGCCTGTTCGGGCTGCGTCCAACCCTCGCCGCACCGATTCTGCTGGTGACGGCCTACGGCAGTTTTCTCCCCAGCGAAGAAGCCGCGGCCCTCGTCCCTCTGCAACAACAGGCACGCCCGCTCGCGCGTAACGCGCTCTACCAGAACCTGCGGCGCACCCTGAACCCTGACGTCGCCACCATCAACGATGCACAGCTGGAAACATCACCATCGGTGCGACGCGGGCGGGTATTGCTGGTCGAGGACAATCCGGTCAATCAACTGGTCGCCAAAGGCATGCTCGGCAAACTCGGCTGTGATGTCGTCGTCGCTGCCCATGGCGCGGAGGCGCTGGATCAACTGGAGTATCAGGAGTTCGATCTGGTGCTGATGGACTGCAACATGCCAGTGATGGACGGCTACGAAGCGAGCCGGCAGATTCGCCAGAGCGGACGCTGGCCGAACTTGCCGATCGTCGCCCTGACGGCCAACGCCATGTCTGAGGAGCGCGAACGCTGCCGCGCAGCGGGGATGAGCGACTATCTGGCCAAGCCGTTTCGTCGCGAAGAACTGGCGGCGCTGCTGGATCAGTGGATTGCGACTAAGACAGCGCCTTGATCTGGCCCAGCAAATGATCGAGACCGTCGCGCAATTCGTCCAGCCGGTCCAGATCCACGCCGCTGTCGCAGAGCAGTCGGGCCTTGAGCGGCCCGACCTGCTCGCGCAACGCTTGCCCAGCGGGCGTCAGGCTCAGATGCACTTCACGCTCATCCCGCGCCGAGCGTTGACGCTGTACCAGTTGCAATTGCTCCAGGCGCTTGAGCAATGGCGTCAACGTGCCGGAATCCAGCGCCAGACGTTCGCCTAAAGCCTTGACCGTCGGTTGCTCCGGCGCACTCTGCTGCCACTCCCACAACACCAGCATCGCCAGATATTGCGGATAGGTGAGGCCGAGCTGATCAAGCATCGGCTTGTAACCGCGAATCACCGCCCGGGATGCGGCATACAACTTGAAGCACAACTGACTGTCGAGCTTCAGCGAATCAACGGGCAGCTTATTCATTTGAGCAGGGCTTCGATCTCGCGGCTCAGATCCTGCGGCTTGGTGGCCGGGGCGAAGCGCTTGACCAACTGACCATCCTTGCCGATCAGGAACTTGGTGAAGTTCCACTTGATGCCTTGGGAACCGAGCAGACCCGGCGCACGCTTCTTCAATTGCACGAACAATGGATGAGCGCCGGCGCCGTTCACTTCGATCTTCTTGAACAGCGGGAAACTGACTCCAAAATTCAGTTCGCAGAACTCGCTGATCGCCCCCTCGTTCCCCGGTTCCTGCTTGCCGAACTGGTTGCATGGAAAGCCCAACACCACCAGGCCTTGATCCTTATAGGTTTGCCACAACGCCTCCAGCCCCTTGTATTGCGGGGTGAACCCGCACTTGCTGGCGGTATTGACCACCAGCACGGCTTTGCCGGCGAAATCAGCCAGGGTCTTTTGCTCACCCTTGATGGTGGTGCACGGGATATCCAGCAGGTTGTCGCTCATGGTCGGCACTCTGTGATCAGGAAGAAGAAGCAAAAATAGCGAGCAATTGAATTGCGTGCAATTTAATTAACAGGATTACCCCCGTGTAGGAGCTGCCGAAGGCTCGGGCCGCGTTCGGACGATCTTTTGATTTTGTTTTTAAAGACAAGATCAAAAGATCGTCCGAACGCGGCCCGAGCCTCCGGCAGCTCCTACGGAAACGTCAATCAAACCGCTCGATTGTGCAACTTATTCGCGGGGCACCAGATCCAGGCACACCGAGTTGATGCAATAACGCAAACCGGTCGGTGGCGGGCCATCCGGGAACACATGTCCCAAGTGCGCGTCACAGCGGGCGCATTTGACTTCGGTGCGGATCATGCCGTGGCTGATGTCACGGATCTCGGTCATGGCGCTAGCGCCGATTGGCTCGTAAAAGCTTGGCCAGCCGCATCCGGAATCGAACTTGGCTCTGGAATCGAACAGCGCTTCGCTACAGCAGACGCAGTGATAAACACCGTCGGTTTTGGTGGCGTTGTATTTACCGGAGAACGGGCGCTCGGTCGCACTGAGGCGACAAACCTCGTACTGCTGCGGATCGAGCATGGCTTTCCATTCTTCCAGGGTTTTTTCCAACTTTTCCATCATCACACCTCAGCGGCTGAAAAAGCCCGATCTGTACCTTTTCCACGGATCGGGCGGCACGTATGATTGCGCCTCGTCACGCGCCAGTCTGGCAGTCAGACCGAGCGCATTCAAACGGATTCTAAAAGCCACGGCTCAAGACGTCCGCCTGCGTGAAGACGCAGGAATCCCAGTACGGTTGTCCATCCGCCGTCTGGATCGTTCATTTTCGGGATCACATCGCCATGCAGTTCAGCAAATCGAACAAGCTCGCCAACGTCTGCTACGACATTCGCGGCCCGGTGCTCAAGCACGCCAAACGACTGGAAGAGGAAGGCCAGCGCATCCTCAAGCTGAACATCGGCAACCCGGCGCCGTTTGGTTTCGAAGCGCCGGACGAAATCCTTCAGGATGTGATCCGCAACCTGCCCACCGCCCAAGGCTACAGCGACTCCAAAGGCCTGTTCAGCGCGCGTAAGGCGGTGATGCAGTACTACCAACAGAAGAATGTTGAAGGTGTCGGCATTGAAGACATCTACCTGGGCAACGGCGTATCCGAGCTGATCGTGATGTCGTTGCAGGCGCTGCTCAACAACGGTGACGAAGTGCTGGTGCCGGCGCCGGACTATCCACTGTGGACCGCTGCCGTGAGCCTGGCCGGCGGCAACGCCGTGCATTACCTGTGCGACGAAGGCGCCGACTGGTTCCCGGATCTGGCCGACATCAAGGCCAAGATCACCCCGAACACCAAGGCCATGGTGATCATCAACCCGAACAACCCGACGGGTGCGGTGTATTCGAAGGAAGTGTTGCTGGGCATGCTGGAACTGGCCCGCCAACACAATCTGGTGGTGTTCTCCGACGAGATCTACGACAAGATTCTGTATGACGACGCCGTGCACATCTGCACCGCATCCCTGGCTCCGGACCTGCTGTGCCTGACCTTCAACGGGCTGTCGAAATCCTATCGCGTGGCCGGCTTCCGCTCCGGCTGGATCGCGATCTCCGGGCCGAAACACAATGCCCAGAGCTACATCGAAGGCATCGACATGCTGGCCAACATGCGCCTGTGCGCCAACGTGCCGAGCCAGCATGCGATCCAGACTGCACTGGGCGGCTATCAGAGCATCAACGATCTGGTGTTGCCGCAGGGTCGCCTGCTGGAGCAGCGCAACCGCACTTGGGAGTTGCTCAACGACATTCCAGGTGTGAGCTGCGTGAAGCCGATGGGCGCGCTGTATGCATTCCCGCGAATCGACCCGAAGGTCTGCCCGATCCACAACGACGAAAAATTCGTCCTCGACTTGCTGCTTTCCGAAAAGCTGCTGGTGGTGCAAGGCACAGCGTTCAACTGGCCTTGGCCGGATCACTTCCGCGTCGTCACCCTGCCCCGCGTGGATGAACTGGAGATGGCCATCGGCCGCATCGGCAACTTCCTCAAGTCCTACCGCCAGTAACTGGCCAGCAGTGCGCAACGACCGAACGTTGCGCACTGTCTGATTCAGCAACACTTCTGCATTCCCCGCTTCCACAAGCCTTCTACACTTGCGATTCGTACCGTTTTCCTGCGCCTGAGGCAATGGCGACGGGTCGCGACTGTCCGTCGTACGTATCGGAGTCTGTCGTGGGAAACGGGGAGCGCACCCAAGAATCGGCTGTAGGACACAGTTTGAAATAGTCACCCGGTTGAATAGCCCGGTGCAGCACCTTATATACCCCGCAGTACGCTACATCTTTAGCTTGAGGAGATTTCTACAACCATGATGCGCATCCTGCTGTTTTTGGCCACTAACCTGGCGGTCGTGCTGATAGCCAGCATCACCCTGAGCCTGTTCGGCTTCAACGGGTTCATGGCGGCCAACGGGGTTGATCTCGACCTTAGTCAGCTGCTGGTTTTCTGTGCGGTCTTTGGTTTCGCCGGCTCCCTGTTCTCGCTGTTCATCTCCAAGTGGATGGCGAAGATGAGCACCGGCACCCAGATCATCAGCCAGCCACGTACCCGGCATGAGCAATGGCTGCTGCAGACGGTCGAGCAATTGTCCCGTGAAGCCGGGATCAAGATGCCCGAAGTCGGTATTTTCCCGGCCTACGAAGCGAACGCGTTCGCCACCGGCTGGAACAAGAACGACGCACTGGTCGCCGTCAGCCAGGGCCTGCTCGAGCGATTCTCGCCCGATGAAGTGAAAGCCGTGCTGGCCCACGAAATCGGCCACGTTGCCAACGGTGACATGGTCACCCTGGCGCTGATCCAGGGCGTGGTGAACACCTTTGTGATGTTCTTTGCACGGATCATCGGCAACTTCGTCGACAAGGTGATCTTCAAGAACGAAGAGGGCCAGGGCATTGCCTATTACGTGGCAACCATCTTCGCCGAGCTGGTACTGGGCATTCTCGCCAGCGCCATCGTCATGTGGTTCTCGCGCAAACGCGAATTCCGCGCCGACGAAGCCGGTGCACGCCTGGCCGGCACCAGCGCGATGATCGGTGCGCTGCAACGCCTGCGCGCCGAACAGGGCCTGCCGGTGCACATGCCAGACACCCTGAATGCCTTTGGCATCAACGGTGGCATCAAACAGGGCTTTGCCCGCATGTTCATGAGCCACCCGCCGCTGGAAGAGCGTATCGACGCCCTGCGTCGTCGCGGTTGATCAGACTGGCGTAAAACAAGAAGGCCCGCAGTGATGCGGGCCTTTTTTGTTGGCGATGTAATTGGGTTGTTCCTACTGACCCCATCGCTGGCAAGCCAGCTCCCACAGGGTTTTGTGATGATCTCTAGATCTCTGATACGACACAGATCACTGTGGGAGCTGGCTTGCCAGCGATGAGGCCGGAACAGCCAACACAAACTAACGAGACGAAATACGGTAAACCCGCTCCTCCAGCCGCGTCACCCCAGCCTGCAGAAACTTCCCGCCCTCACTCAGCACATCCTGCTCTTCCAGCATCTGCATCTGCCAGCCACCGCCCAGCAACCGCTGCACTTCATCATCCGCCACTGCAAACGGCGGCCCGGGCATCTGCGCTTGATCGTAATCCAGCGTGATCAACAGCCCTTGCACACCACGCGGCAGGATCTGCTGAAGATGCGCCGCATAGCGCTCACGCATCGGCGGCGGTAAGGCAATCAGCGCCGCCCGGTCGTACAGGGCAGTGCAATCCGCCACATCCTCTGCGGTCAGCGCGAAGACATCACCGCACCACAACTCGATCGAGTCGCTGCGGTAGACCTTGAACGCGCCTTTGTCGCTGATCTGCGGCTGTACCTGATGCTCGCTGAAAAAGTCCTCAATGGCCTTTTCCGACAACTCGACGCCGAGCACCTGGTGGCCACGCCCGGCCAGCCACAGCAAATCCAGACTTTTCCCACACAACGGAACCAACACCCGCGCCTGCGCAGGGAGTGGCAGCTCCGGCCAATGCCGCTGTAGATGCGGGTTCACCTCAGGTAAATGAAAGCCGATCTGGTTCGAAGCCCACTTCTTGTGCCAAAACTCAGGCTGCATGCATCCCCCTAAAAATTCGATCAAAAAGCGTTAAAACTTATATTAGATTTAGATCAATGAACTGACTGAAGATGAGCCATCTTAACGCTCAGGAACCCATCATGCTTCCCAGCCTGTTTATTTCCCATGGTTCACCCATGCTGGCATTGGAGCCCGGCGCCAGCGGCCCGGCATTGGCAGGACTGGCCGCCGAACTGCCAAGACCGAAAGCCATCGTGATCGTCTCCGCGCATTGGGAGAGCCACGAGTTGCTGGTCAGCAGCGATGCGCAACCCGAGACCTGGCACGACTTCGGCGGGTTCCCCAAGGCGCTGTTTGAAGTGCAGTACCCTGCCCCGGGCGATCCGCAACTGGCGGCAGAGGTCGCCGACCTTCTGACCACCAACAACCTGCCTGCACGCCTCGACCCACAACGGCCGTTCGATCACGGCGTCTGGGTGCCGCTGTCGCTGATGTACCCGCAGGCGGATATTCCAGTGGTGCAGGTTTCACTGCCGAGTCGCGCTGGCCCGGCGCTGCAAACCCGTGTTGGCCGGGCGTTGGCAGGCCTGCGTGAACAGGGGATTCTGCTCATCGGTTCTGGCAGCATCACCCACAACCTGCGTGAACTGGACTGGCATGCAGGCCCAGAGAGCGTCGAGCCGTGGGCAAGGGCGTTCCGTGACTGGGTAATCGATAAACTGGCGACGGGTGATGAAGCCGCACTGCACGACTACCGTCAGCAGGCGCCGAACGCGGTGCGCAGCCATCCGAGTGATGAGCATTTGTTGCCGTTGTATTTTGCCCGGGGAGCCGGGGGTGAGTTCAGTGTGGCGCACAAGGGGTTCACGATGGGTGCGCTGGGTATGGATATCTATCGTTTCGGTTAAAGACAGAATCAAAAGATCGCAGCCTTCGGCAGCTCCTACAGTGGGGAATGAGTACACCCTGTGTAGGAGCTGCCACAGGCTGCGATCTTTCAGACAGGCAAAAAAATCCCCGAACCAGTCGGGGATTTTTTATGTTCGATCAATCAGCCCAGGGGCAGATCAATCTTCGCGATAGCGACGCAGCTTCAGCTGCTTACCGGCAACGCGAGTGTCCTTCAGCTTGGTCAGGAGTTTGTCCAGACCATCTTCCGGCAGCTCGACGAGGCTGAAGCTGTCACGCACCTGGATGCGACCGATCGCTTCACGGGCCAGACCACCTTCGTTGAGGATGGCGCCCAGCAGGTTCTTGGCGGCGATACCGTCACGCGCACCCAGCGCGGTACGGCAACGGGCACGGCCTTCGCCCAAAGGCATTGGCGCGCGACGCTCGCGATCACCACGGTCCGGACGATCACCGGTACGCTCAGGACGGTCGCCACGCGGTGCGTTGTTCGGCACCAGTGGACGTTCCTTCTCGATTGCAGCCAGGTTCAGCGCTTGGCCATTGGTGGCCTTGCGCAGCAGAGCAGCAGCCAGAGCACGCGGGGTGCAGCCGATGTCAGCGGTCAGACGATCCAGCAGTTCACCGTGAGTCGATTCGGCATCAGCGACCAGCGGCGACAGGCTGTTGGTCAGTTTCTTGATGCGTGCATCGAGAACAGCCTGAGCGTCCGGCAGGCGAACTTCAGCCACTTTCTGACCGGTTACACGCTCGATCACTTGCAGCATGCGGCGCTCACGCGGAGTCACCAGCAGCAGCGCACGGCCTTCGCGACCGGCACGGCCGGTACGGCCGATACGGTGAACGTAGGATTCCGGATCGTACGGCATGTCCACGTTGAATACGTGGGTGATGCGCGGAACGTCCAGACCACGAGCAGCAACGTCGGTCGCCACAACGATGTCCAGGCGGCCATCTTTGAGCGAGTCGATCACGCGCTCACGCTGGTTCTGGGCGATGTCACCGTTCAGCGCAGCGGCTTTGTAGCCTTTGGCGTCGAGGGCGCTGGCCAGATCCAGGGTCGCTTGCTTGGTGCGCACGAACATGATCAGGGCGTCGAAATCTTCCACTTCCAGCAAGCTGAGAACGGCCGAAGTCTTCTGGTCAGCGTGAACCAACAGGTGAGCCTGTTCGATCGCGGTAACGGTCTGGGTCTTGGTCTGGATCTTCACGTGTTGCGGATCGCGCAGGTGGCGTTCGGCAATGGCGCGGATCGACTGCGGCAGGGTCGCCGAGAACAAAACGGTCTGACGGGTCGCTGGCAGAGCCTTGAAGATGACTTCCA
Source organism: Pseudomonas sp. Irchel 3E19 (assembly GCF_900187585.1). Taxonomy (NCBI): domain Bacteria; kingdom Pseudomonadati; phylum Pseudomonadota; class Gammaproteobacteria; order Pseudomonadales; family Pseudomonadaceae; genus Pseudomonas; species Pseudomonas sp. Irchel 3E19. The sequence continues at coordinate 9,213 of NZ_FYDT01000022.1, read as the reverse complement.
GGTCATCCATGAAGCCCAGCTTCAACATTTCGTCAGCTTCGTCGAGAACCAGGTGGTTCACGGTCGACAGGACTTTCTCGTCGCGACGCAGGTGGTCACACAGACGACCCGGGGTAGCGACAACGATCTGTGCGCCATTACGGATAGCCTTGAGCTGCGGGCCCATCGGCGCGCCGCCGTAAACGGCCACAACGGTAACGCCCGGCATTTGCTTGGCGTAGGTTTCAAAAGCGGTTGCTACTTGCAGCGCCAACTCTCGGGTTGGCGCCAGGATCAGGGCTTGCGGTTCGCGCTTGGCAGGATCGATGCGGTGCAGAATAGGCAGTGCGAACGCGGCGGTTTTACCGGTACCGGTTTGCGCCTGGCCAATCATGTCCTGGCCGGCCATGATGATCGGGATCGATTGCTGCTGAATCGCCGAAGGCTCTTCGTAGCCGGTCGCTGCGACGGCTGCAAGAATATTCGGGTTAAGATTAAAAGCGGCGAATCCGCCGGTTTCCTGGGTCATGGGTCTGCCTCTAAGTGCATCCGCAAAGACCCATGCTCCAAAGCTGCGCATGCCGTGTTGAGACTCAAGAGTCGCCCTGGCAGCTTTGTCGGCGGGGATTTGCGAAAACGAATGAATGAAAAAGAATCGTCAAGGAAGAGCCCGCAGTGCGGACGTGCAGTCGAAGCTGACTTCGGGAAAATGCGCTACCTAAACGCGGCCCGGTTAAAGGCCGGCGCGCACTATACCGGATTTTGCCCGAAAAGGGAGCTTTTTTTAATGCCTGAATACGTGTGTCACCGCTGTGTAACGGGGTTTTGCGGATAATGACACAACGGTCTATTTTTCAAAGGCCCGGCCCTGCGGGCGATGGCGCTTAACCGATTCATCGATGTGCGGCATACGGTCGCTGCACCCACCCTTCCCGCCCGAGGATTTATCCATGAATCAGTCCTGCCCCGGCCGCGTCAGCCGTGAACGTCGTGGCCATGTCCTGCTGATTGGCCTGGACCGAGCGGCCAAACGCAACGCTTTCGACCTCGACCTGCTCAATGAGCTGAGCCTGGCCTACGGCGAATTCGAGGCGGATCGCGAGGCGCGGGTGGCAGTGGTGTTCGGCCATGGCGAGCACTTTACTGCCGGTCTGGATCTGCTCAATGCAAGCGCCGCACTCGCTCAAGGCTGGCGGGTTCCGACCGGCGGCTGCGATCCCTGGGGTGTTTTCGTTGGGCCACGGGTGAGCAAACCGGTAATTGTCGCGGCGCAGGGTTATTGCCTGACCATCGGTATCGAGCTGATGCTGGCGGCTGACATCAACCTGTGTGCGAGCAATACCCGCTTCGCGCAAATGGAAGTGCAGCGTGGGATCTTTCCTTTCGGTGGTGCGACTTTGCGTTTTCATCAGGTGGCCGGATGGGGCAATGCCATGCGCTGGCTGCTGACCGGGGATGAGTTTGACGCGCACGATGCGCTGCGCCTGGGCTTGGTGCAGGAGGTGATGGCCAGCGAGGACTTGCTGCCCCGGGCGATTGAACTGGCTGAGCGAATTGCCCGACAGGCGCCGTTGGGGGTGCAGGCGACGTTGATGTCGGCCCGCCAGGCCCGATACGAAGGTGAGACAGCGGCGGCGCAGGGGTTGCCGGCGCTGGTGAAAAAGTTGCTGAGTAGTGAGGATGCCAAGGAAGGCATCAAGTCGCTGGTTGAACGGCGCCCGGGCATCTTCAAAGGGATCTGAGAAGTGTGGTGCTCTTCAGGCCCTCTTCGCGAGCAAGCCCGCTCCCACATTTGGAATGCATTTCAAGTGTGGGAGCGGGCTTGCTCGCGAAGAGGGCCATTTCTGACCACTCAAGTCGCCGGGCGAATCGCCTTGATCAACGACTGCAACGAATACCCCAACTGCGGCGCCAGCGCTTCGGCCCGGTCAGTCAGCGCCTGCATGTCCAGCGCCTGATCCAGATCCGCCGGCACAATCAGAATCACATTGCCCTCCTTCACCGGCAGTTCCCAGTAATGCCGGTGATAGAGGCCGCGCAACAACGCCGCCCCCAGTGGTTTGCCGTCATCGGTGGCCCATTGGTTGATTACCAGCCAGCCGCCCGAGTTCAAGCGTTTCTGACAGTCGCCAAGAAAACTCCAGGCCAGATGCCCGACACCCGGCCCGACATCGGTATAGAGGTCGACAAAAATCAGATCCGCAGGCTCGGCGCTCGGTAGCAGTTCGAGGGCATCGCCGACGCGAATGTACAGGCGCGGATCGTCATCCAGCCCCAAGTATTCAATGGCCAGACGCGGCACGTCCGGGCGCAGTTCGATGGCTTCGACATCTTCCAGCGGCAGGAACTTGAGGCAGGCCTGCGTCAGCGTGCCCGCGCCCAAGCCGAGGAACAACGCACTTTCCGGGTGCTCGTGGCACAACGCGCCAATCAGCATCGCCCGGGTGTAGTCGTATTCCAGCCAGCTCGGGTCGGCGGTGAACACGCAGCTCTGCTCGATCGCATCGCCGAACTCGAGAAAGCGGTAATCGGCCACTTCCAGCACGCGAATCACGCCGAACTCATCCTGTACTTCGGCGAGCAGATGCTCGACGCGCTCCTCAGTCATTTCGTCTCCTGATGGTCACCGGGCGCGGTGACGCGATGGCACCGCTATGGCGCCGTGGCAAAGCGGCGATTGTCGGCGATGGGGCGGGAACAGGTCACGCACTAATTTGCTGATACCATGGCCTTCCGTGCGTAGAACCTTAGAGACCGTGATGAGCCAACCCTGGAGCCCTGACAGCTGGCGCGCCCTGCCGATCCAGCAACAACCCCAATACCCCGACGCCGCGCATCTGCGCCAGGTCGAGCAAACCCTGGCCAGTTATCCGCCGCTGGTGTTTGCCGGCGAAGCGCGGGAACTGCGCCGTCAGTTCGCCGAGGTGACTCAGGGCCGGGCATTCCTGCTGCAGGGTGGCGATTGCGCGGAAAGCTTCGCCGAGTTCTCCGCGGCAAAGATTCGCGACACTTTTAAAGTGTTGCTGCAGATGGCCATCGTCATGACCTTCGCCGCCGGTTGCCCGGTGGTCAAGGTCGGGCGCATGGCCGGCCAGTTCGCCAAGCCGCGTTCGGCCAACGACGAAACCATCAACGGTGTGACCTTGCCCGCCTACCGTGGCGACATCGTCAACGGCATCGGCTTCGACGAAAAGAGCCGCGTGCCGGATCCCGAGCGCTTGCTGCAGTCCTATCACCAGTCCACCGCGACCCTGAACCTGCTGCGCGCCTTCGCCCAGGGCGGCTTTGCCGATCTGCATCAGGTGCACAAGTGGAACCTCGATTTCATCGCCAACTCCGCGCTGGCCGAGAAGTACAGCCACCTGGCCGACCGCATCGATGAAACCCTGGCGTTCATGCGCGCCTGTGGCATGGACAGCTCACCGCAACTGCGCGAAACCAGTTTCTTCACCGCTCACGAAGCGCTGCTGCTGAATTACGAAGAAGCCTTCGTGCGTCGCGACAGCCTGACCAACGATTACTACGATTGCTCGGCGCACATGCTGTGGATCGGCGACCGCACCCGTCAGCTCGACGGCGCGCATGTCGAATTCCTGCGCGGGGTGCACAACCCGATCGGCGTGAAAGTCGGCCCTAGCATGAACCCGGACGACCTGATCCGCCTGATCGACGTGCTCAACCCGAGCAACGATCCTGGGCGCCTGAATCTGATCGCGCGGATGGGCGCGAACAAGGTCGGCGATCACTTGCCGGCGCTGATCCGCGCGGTGCAACGCGAGGGCAAGCAGGTGCTGTGGAGTTCCGACCCGATGCACGGCAACACCATCAAGGCCAGCAGCGGCTACAAGACCCGCGATTTCGCGCAGATCCTGGGCGAGGTGAAGCAGTTCTTCCAGGTGCACGAAGCTGAAGGCAGTTATGCCGGCGGGATTCACATCGAGATGACTGGGCAGAATGTCACCGAGTGCATCGGTGGGGCGCGGCCGATTACTGAAGACGGGTTGTCTGATCGCTATCACACGCACTGTGATCCGCGGATGAATGCCGACCAGTCGCTGGAGTTGGCGTTTTTGATTGCTGAGACCCTGAAGCAGGTTCGCCGCTAAACCGCGTCGCCTCCTTCGCGAGCAGGCTCGCTCCCACACAGGATCTGTGTCGTACACAAATCAAATGTGGGAGCGAGCCTGCTCGCGAAGGTGTCTGTTCAGTCACCACCGCTTTGAGCCAATGCCACCCGCAACCGCCCCGCACTCTCACGCTGACAATTGAGCTGCACCCGCGCAAGCCCCAACCAATCCGCCATCCGCTGCAAACTCAACGCCAGCGCCAACATCCCCTCATCATCCAGCCCCGGCTCTTCCTCGTGCACCGCATGCACCGCCAACCGCCCTGCTGCCCGCTCGGCGCGCAAATCCACCCGCGCCGCAATCCGTTCGTTGTGCAAAAACGGCAGCACGTAATACCCATAAACCCGCTTGTCTTGCGGCGTGTAGATCTCCAGCCGATAGCGAAAATCAAACAACCGCTCGGTGCGACTGCGCTCCCAGATCAACGAGTCGAAGGGTGACAACAAGGCACTGGCCGGGACTTTGCGAGGGATTTTCGGTTCCGGCAGGCAATAGGCGATTTGCCGCCAGCCCGCTACCTCGCAGGTCTGTAACTGACCGTTCTCGACCAGTTCCGCCAGACGCGGACGCGCATCTCCCGGATTCAGGCGGAAGTAATCGCGCAGATCCTTGTCAGTGCCGACGCCCAACGCCTGCGCCGCATGCAGCAACAAACCACGCTGCGCCTCGGCCTCGTCAGGCAATGCCTGCTGCAGGATTGATGCAGGAATCACCCGCTCCGGCAAATCATACAAACGCTCAAAGCCACGGCGCCCCGCCACCGTCACCTCACCGGCAGCGAATAGCCATTCCAGCGCATGCTTCTCAGCACTCCAGTCCCACCACTGACCGGGCTTGTCTTCGCGGGTCGACAAACTGCCCGCGCCCAATGCACCGCGTTCTTCGACCGCACTTAAAACCCGGCGTACAACGTCCTGCTGTTCAAGACCAAACTTCGCCAGTTGCTGATAAATGTCTCTGCCATTTCTGGCCCGTTGCATGCGCCAGCCCATCAACGGGTACATCGACATCGGCAGCAACGATGCTTCATGCCCCCAATACTCAAACAACGTGCGACGACGCCCCGAACTCCAGGCAGCCTGGTCGAGCAAATCAGAAGAATAGGAACCCAGACGGGAAAACAGCGGCAGGTAGTGCGAGCGCACCACGGCGTTGACGGAGTCGATTTGCAGCAGGCCCAGCCGTTCGATCAGCCGGTTGACGTGAGCTGCGTTGACGTTCGGCGGCTGGCGCCCGTTGAACCCTTGGACAGCCAGCGCCAGACGTCGCGCCTGTTTGAGGGAAAAGGACAGTGTCGCGGGCATGAGCATCTCCTTGTCTGCTCGCAACCTACCTCAGTCCAGAAGGTTTTGTGTAGCGATGGCCTCATCATTTATGCATCGGGTCATCCCAGAACGGACGCACGGCTTCGTGTTCAACGTCGGCACGACTGACCCCAATGTCCTTCAGCGCTTCGTCGCTCAGACTGGCAAGCAACTCTCGCTCACGGTGCAGTTCGTACCAGCGGCTAAACTTGTGCAGCAGGTCGGAAACCATGTGGCCTTGGCCGGAATATTTTTTTTCGTCTACGTACTCTGTTTGACCTTTCATCGTGTGACCTCCTTTGTGGATGGCTCAAGTCTCGCGCCAGCGCTAAGATCAATCCAACGAATGTTTCTGATGGCATGCATCACGGAGATTCATCAATTGTCGGCCTACCCCAGTATCGATACCGATGTCCTGCGCACCTTTGTCGCAATAGCCGATCAGGGCGGTTTCACCCGCGCCGGCGAGATGGTCAACCGCACGCAATCGGCGGTGAGCATGCAGATGAAGCGTCTGGAAGAGGACGTGTTGCAGCGTCAATTGTTTGAGCGTGACGGGCGTCAGGTGCGCCTGACCGCCGAAGGCCAGGTGCTGCTCGGTTATGCGCGGCGCATCCTCAAGCTGCACAGTGAAGTGTTCAACACCCTGCGCGAGCCGCACATGGTCGGCACGGTGCGGATTGGCACGCCTGACGACTACGTGATGCGCTTTCTGCCGGGGATTCTGTCGCGATTCGCGCAGTTCTATCCGCTGATCCAGATCGAAGTGCATTGCGAGTCGACCAAACAGCTTCTGCAACGCACCGACCTGGACCTGTCGATCGTCACTCGCGAGCCGGGCAACGAGATCGGCCAGTTGCTGCGCAAGGAGCGCTTCGTCTGGGCCGAAGCGCAAAACTTCAGCGCCCACGAGCAAACGCCACTGCCGTTGGCGATGTTCAACAGTGATTGTTTCTGCCGCTTGTGGGCCTGCAATGCGCTGGACGCGATGGGCCGCGATTACCGTATCGCCTACAACAGCACCAGCCTGTCGGCGCTGATGGCGGTGGTGAGCGCGGGTCTGGCGATCACCGCGCAACTGGAAAGCCTGATCACCCCGGACATGCGCATTCTCGGTGCCGGCGAAGATTTGCCGCTGTTGCCCGAGGCCAGCATCATGCTGATCCGCAACCTGAACAATCCGTCGCCGATCACCGAATGCCTGGCCGAGCACATCGTCGAAGGCTTCAAACTTTAAAGGCGAGCATCACCGCGCACAGCACCAGAAAGCCGCAGAACAGCCCACGCAGGCGTTTTTCCGGCATGGCGTGGGCGACTTTCACGCCCCAACTGATGCTGGCCAGTCCACCGATGGCCAGCGGCAGGCCGATCATCCAGTCCACTTCGTGGTGTACCGCGTAGGTCACCAATGTCACGCCGGTGCTCGGCAATGCCAGCGCCAGCGACAACCCCTGGGCGACGACCTGGCTGGTGCCGAACAGGCTGGTCAGCACCGGCGTCGCCACCACTGCTCCACCGACACCAAACAAGCCGCCCATGGTCCCGGACGCCGCGCCAAGTACACCCAGCCATGGCCAGGAATAACGCATCTCGGACGTCGGCGCCGGGCGTTCGCCGAACATCTTCAGCAGGTTATAGGCCGACAACGCGACCAGGAACGCGACGAAACCGATGCGCATGGTTTGCGCATCGATGCCCACAGCCCAGATCGAACCGATCCACGCAAAGCAGAAGCCCATCGACGCCAACGGCAACGCATGACGCAGCTCGATGCGATTGCGCTGGTGATAGCGCCACAGCGCCAGCATCACGTTCGGCACCACCATCACCAGCGCCGTGCCTTGAGCGATCTGCTGATCGAGACCAAACCACACGCCAAGCAACGGAATCGCGATCAAGCCGCCGCCGATACCGAAGATGCCACCGAGTGTGCCGAGGGCAGCACCAAACAGCAGATACAACAAAAACTCCATCACAGCCGAATTCCTCTTACGTCAGGCGATTCATCCTACGCAGTCGCGGCTGGCGGGGAAACGCACAGCAACGCACAATGGCTATGCCACTTTCGCACAAGCACTGAACCGACATGAATCCCAACCAGTTAACCGAGCAACTCGGGCTGTTTCTCGATGTACTGGAAAGCGGCAGCTTTTCTGCCGCCTCTCGTCTTCATCCACTGACGCCGTCTGCCGTCGCGCGACGCATCGACAGTCTGGAAAGCGCTGTCGGCAGTCAGCTGTTCATCCGCAGCACTCACGCCGTGCGCGCCACGCCGGCCGGTCTGGCCTTTGCCGAACGGGCGCGGCGGATCGTCGCCGAATTGCAACTGGCCCGGGCCGAAGCGGTGTCCCTGAGCAGTGCGCCGGAAGGCCTGATCCGCATCGATGCGCCGGCCGCATTCGGGCGCCGACACCTGGCACCGGTGATTGCCGACTTTCTGGTGTTGTATCCGGGGCTCGATGTGCAGTTGCACCTGATTGACAGCTTCGTCGACATGCACGGCTCGAATCTGGGCAAGGTTGATCTGGTGCTGCGCGCCGGACAAATGGCCGATACCCGACTGGTCGCCACTCCACTGGCGAGCATGGTACGTATCGCTTGCGCGAGTCCCGACTACCTCAAGCGTCGCGGAGTACCGAATCATCCTGCGCAGTTGAGCGAACATGACGGTCTGGATTGGGACGGTCTCGCCCCGCCGTTCGCCTGGCGCTTTAAGCAGGACGGCCAGATGCAGCTGCATCGCCCCGCGCGCATCCGCATGAGCGCCAACAACGCCGAAGCGCTGGTATGCGGCGCTTTGGCCGGTCTGGGTATCGCCCACTTGCCAACCTGGCTGGCCAGCGAATACCTGCTGCGCGGCGAATTGTTGCCGTTGTTTTGTGAAAACGGACTGCCGGAACCGGAGACTACTGGCATTTACGCCTTGCGGATGGAGCAGCAACCCCACTCACGCAGCCGCTTGTTGCTGGAGTACCTCAAGACTCGCTTCAGCCCGGTGCCGCCGTGGGATCTGGCCCTGCAAAGGGACTTGGGCCGCCACTAACGGCGGGATATTTATCTGGCGCATTAAAGATTCGAGCGCTAGATTCATGAGCATCACTGATCAAGGTTTACACATGACCACCGACCGCAACACTACCGACCACTGCGAAGACCTGCTGCTGGATAATCAGGCCTGCTTCGCCCTGCACTCCACTTCATTGATGCTGACCAAGGTCTACAAACCATTGCTGCAAGCGCTGGGCCTGACCTATCCGCAGTATCTGGCGATGATGGTGCTGTGGGAGAAGGATGGTTTGACGGTAGGAGAAATCAGCGCTCGGCTGCTGACGGATCCGGGGTCGCTGACGCCACTGCTCAAGCGGCTGGAAGGTGAAGGCTTGCTCAGCCGCACCCGCAGCCGAGAGGATGAGCGAGTTGTAATTGTCGAACTGACGGCCCAGGGTCGGGCGCTGAAAGAAAAGGCCAAGACCGTTCCGCAATGCATTCTCGGCGCCAGCGGCTTCACTCTGGAGCGCCTGCAGAATCTGCAAGCGGAATTGCAGGTACTGCGCAGCCATCTGCAAGACAGCCTGAACTGACGACGGCATCCATGTAGGAGCTGCGGCACGCTGCGATCTTTTGATCTTGCTTTTAAAAAGACGAGATCAAACGATCGCAGCCTCGTTTCACTCGACAGCTCCTTGTATCTCGACTATCGCTCCATCAGGAGCGATAGTTCTCGACTGATCATCGAGGGAGGGATTTGGAAGCCGTGCAGCTCCTTAGGCTTTTTGCCTGTGATGTAGATCGTGCTCCAGCCC
>NZ_FYDT01000001.1:251862-327283 GCF_900187585.1 Pseudomonas sp. Irchel 3E19 | reverse complement strand
CACCACGCAGGCGTTGGTGATGCTGGCTCGCAAACTTGCTCGGGTGGTATTCGCCTTGCTGAAAGGGCAAAGCGAATATCAGACAAAAGTCAGTTGAGGGCTTCCCCTCAACCATAGAATCTCCCACATTGGATTTCTGTGTGCATGCAATCTTCAACACAGTGCAAATCCCCCGTGGGAGCGAGCCTGCTCGCGAAGAGGCCGGTACATTCGACACAACGCCTGAGCAAAGCATACCGCCCCAAAAGTGAAACATTCGTCACCATCGATTTGGCCTGTCGCCCGAAGCCACTTATCATGGCGCGCCTATCCGCTTTCATAGAGTTGCTTATGCGCCGCCTGCTCACCGGCTGTTTCGTCACCCTGCTGCTATTGCTCAACACCCTGATCCTGATCGGGCCATTGCTGGTGTTTGCCCTGCTCAAACTGGTGGCGCCCGGGCGCTGGCGCGACTATGCGTCAGGTGCGGTGATGTGGATCGCCGAGACCTGGGCCGAGATCGACAAACTGATTTTCCGCCTGTGCATCCCCACCCGGTGGGACATTCGCGGCGGCGACGATCTGCGCGGCGACACCTCGTATCTGGTGGTCAGCAACCACCAATCGTGGGTCGACATTCCGGCGCTGATCCAGACCCTCAACCGGCGCACGCCGTTCTTCAAGTTCTTCCTCAAGAAAGAACTGATCTGGGTGCCGTTTCTGGGCCTGGCGTGGTGGGCGCTGGATTACCCGTTCATGAAGCGCTACACCAAGGCATTCCTGGCGAAGAACCCGGAACTGGCGGGCAAGGATCTGGAAATCACCAAAGCGGCCTGTGAACTGTTCAAGCGTCAGCCGGTAACCGTGGTCAATTATCTGGAAGGCACGCGCTACACCGCCGCGAAAAGTGCGCAGCAGCAATCACCGTTCAACCACCTGCTCAAGCCCAAGGCGGGCGGCGTGGCGTTTGTACTGGCGGCGCTGGGTGAACAACTGGACGCGATTCTCGATGTGACGGTGGTTTATCCACAGCCAGACATTCCGGGATTCTGGGACTTGATCAGCGGCAACGTGCCGCGCGTGATCATCGACATCAAGACCCGCGAACTCGACCCGGCGCTGTGGCAGGGCGATTACGAGAATGATCCGGTGTTTCGCCAGAAGGTCCAGAGCTGGGTCAACCAGCTCTGGAACGAGAAGGATCAGCGTATTGCCGAACTGAAGAACGAGCGCGGTTGAATCAGCTGCCGGTTCCGGTGCCCCAGATGCTGCCCAGACTGCTCAGCAGCGAGCCACCGACGCCCTGCTGACCCAGGTATTGCAGAATCACCGGGGCAAACTGGCCGATCATGCCGCTGTCCATGCCCAAGGCGCTGAACGCATTGTTCAGGTCATTGGTGTCCTTGACGTTGCCCAAGGCGTTTTCCAGACCGGCCGACTTGCCCGACGAGCCAAGCAGACCGCTCAGCGCAGCCAGATTGCCACCACCGCCCGAGAGCTTGTCGATGCCCGGCACTTCCTTGGCCAATTGCGAGTAGTCGGTATTGCTCAACTGGTTCTTGGCCAGGCCGAGCATGGCACTGGTGCCGCCCACGGCTTGCTGCGGAGTGACGTTCAGCGCACTCAGGGCGCTCAACAAACCGGCGGTTTCCGAAGTCGGCGCCGCAGCGGCAGCCTTGTCACCGCCCTGCATGCCCGAGACCGCACCGGCGACGTCGTTCAAGCTGAAACCGGCGAACACCGGGCCCGCCGCCAGGGTCATGAGTGATGCCAAGGCAAAACCGCGTGAAATCTTCATTCAGACATCCTCTTGGGAAAAGCTGCCACCGGACAGCGGCGACGAAACTGCCGGTTTGACAGGGGATTGAACGGTATGTTCAGCAAGTACCCTCACTTCATCAATCAACGATAGGAAAGGTAAAAGTCCAAAAAAGGAATGCAGATATGTCGAACGGACAGAAAGGAACGGTCAAGTGGTTTAACCACGAAGAGGAATTCGGCTATATAACCTCTCAGCGGGGCGATGATTTTTTGGTTCTTATGGGATAGCGATTATTGGATAGTAGCGAAAATCATTTGAATCGAGCTATAAGAAAACTAATAACTATTCCAAAATTCGCTAAAAAACTGTCAGATCTGACAGTAGAAAATTTTTTTGTGTGCTTGAACAATTGGCACTCCAAAAAATGTAAAGGAGTACACAACATGTTGAAGAAACTTACCGCTGGCGCGTTGATTGCTTTAGCTCTCTCGACTACTGCTTATGCGAGCACCTGTCCGTCTGCCAGTTCTTTCACGAAGAAAAGTAATGGCACATTTGAGGTGAGTGGGCCGACCAAGGAGCTGACTGTCGACGTTGATCCTGCTAGCACCAGCGAGGAAGCTGCGCAGGCGCTCAAATTTACTGCGGCACGCATCAAGGATAAAGACAGCAATAACGCCAGAGTCGTCTGCCAATACGAAGACGGCAAAATGAAGCCGGATGTTGCGGCGTCGCTCGTCTGGCCAACGGGAAAACCAACTGTTGGCGACGGTGGTAATTGGCAAGGCGATGATTGCGCCACCAAAGACGGTGACGCTCAAAAGTGCGCGTTCAAATAACGTACGCAAGGGCGAACATCTTTAACAAAAAAGGCACCCCATGGGTGCCCTTCACAGGCTAGAGATCCGGATGATTGGACACCGCCGCCACGACGTACATCAGCAACTGGTCGATGCGCGGGCGATAGAGCGGGTCGTTGAGGCAGTGATCGGCCAAGGACACCATGATCACCACTTTTCGCCGGTAGTTCGGTGCGGTCAATTCAAAGCCCATGCCGAGCGCCTGCCCTCACTCGACGAGACCGGGTGCAGAAGGTCGTAGGTACGGTAAGTCTTGAGCCCAAAGGAGGATTGCAGACCGGGCGTCCGACTAGGCCGGTTCTCTATCAAAGGGCATTGGCCGCTATCTGAGCTTTTTAGGCCTTTGAATTACTCAGTCTAATGTTTAACCAATCTATCAAATAGGAACCACGGGCATGTCAAACAGAGAAACCGGTACGGTCAAATGGTTTAATGACGAAAAAGGTTTTGGGTTCATTAGTCCAGCTGGCGGCGGCGATGATATTTTTGTCCATTTCAAGGCTATTGAGATTGATGGAGACAAAACTCTCAAAGAAGGGCAAATGGTTTCATTCGTAGCCGAGAGGGGACAAAAAGGAATGCAAGCAGTCCAAGTTCGCCCTGAATGATCCCTGGTCATAAAAAACCAAACAGAAACGGCACCTTTAGCGGTGCCGTTTTGTCATCTAGCTTAAGCCCTACGCCGCACTGAACAACTTGTGCGGATCAATCACAAACTTCTTCGGCACACCCGCATCAAACTCGCCATACCCTTCCGGCGCCTGATCGAGGCTGATCACCTGCACGCCCACCACTTCAGCGATGTTGATGCGATCCCACATGATCGCCTGCATCAACTGGCGGTTGTACTTCATCACTGGCGTTTGCCCGGTGTGGAAGCTGTGGGATTTGGCCCAACCCAGACCAAAGCGGATACTCAGGCTGCCCATTTTCGCGGCGGCGTCCACGGCACCCGGATCTTCGGTGACGTACAGGCCCGGAATGCCGATCTTGCCCGCCACGCGCACCACGCCCATCAGCGAGTTAAGCACGGTGGCCGGGGCTTCGGATTTCACCCCGTCATGGCCGTGGCCGCGCGCTTCGAAGCCTACGCAATCCACCGCGCAATCGACTTCCGGTTCGCCCAGCAGCGCAGCGATCTGTTCGTGCAGCGGGGTGTCCTTGGACAGGTCGACGATTTCAAAACCCTGCGCCTTGGCGTGGGCCAGGCGGATGGTGTTGACGTCGCCGACGATCACCACGGCCGCACCGAGCAAGCGCGCAGAAGCGGCGGCCGCCAGACCGACTGGACCCGCGCCGGCAATGTAAACGGTGCTGCCCGGGCCAACGCCCGCAGTCACCGCACCGTGGTAACCGGTCGGCAGGATGTCGGACAGGCAGGTCAGGTCGCGGATTTTCTCCATGGCCTTGTCGCGATCCGGCAGTTTCAGCAAGTTGAAGTCAGCGTAGGGCACCAGCACGTATTCGGCCTGGCCACCGGTCCAGTCGCCCATGTCGACGTAACCGTAAGCGCCGCCGGCACGGGCCGGGTTGACGGTCAGGCAGACGCCGGTGTGTTGCTCCTTGCAGGAACGGCAGCGCCCGCAAGCGACGTTGAACGGAACGGAAACCAGGTCGCCGATTTTCAGGTTTTCGACGTCGGAACCTTTTTCGATCACTTCGCCGGTGATCTCGTGGCCCAGCACCAGACCGGTCTGCGCCGTGGTACGGCCGCGCACCATGTGTTGGTCGGAGCCGCAGATGTTGGTGGAAACCACTTTGAGAATGACCCCGTGCTCGATCTTGCGACCGCGCGGGTCCTGCATTTTCGGATAGTCGATTTTCTGTACTTCGACCTTGCCCGCGCCGAGATACACCACACCACGATTGCCAGACATGCTTTCACCTCGCTGTTGTTTTTATGGAACCGCGTTGCCCAGGCAGGCAGCGCGTTAAATGCTCGGGTTATTGCTTGTTGGTCTTGCGTTGTCAGTAATGGCCCCTTCGCGAGCAGGCTCGCTCCCACAGTTGATCTTTGGTGTGACAGAGACCTGTGTTTCAACACAAATCCCCTGTGGGAGCGAGCCTGCTCGCGAAAGCGATCTAGAGAACGACCGTACGATTGGCGTTGAGAAAAACTCTCCGCTCAATGTGATACCCAACCGCCCGCGCCAACGTCAGGCCTTCAATATCCCGCCCCTTGGCAATCAGATCCTCAGGGTAATGACTGTGATCCACCGCCTCGACACCTTGGGCGATGATCGGCCCTTCATCGAGATCGTTATTGATGTAATGCGCCGTCGCGCCCACCAGTTTCACGCCCTTGTTGTAGGCTTGGTGATACGGTTTGGCACCCTTGAAGCCCGGCAGCAACGAGTGATGAATGTTGATCGCCTTGCCATCGAGCTTGCGGCAAAGCTCCGGCGACAGCACCTGCATGTAGCGGGCGAGGATCACCAGTTCGGCGCCGGACTCTTCGATCACCTGCAAGACCCGACGCTCCTGCGACGGTTTGTCGTTGGGATCGAGGGGGAAATGGTAGTAGGGAATCTGGTGCCAGTCGGCCAGCGGTTTCAGATCCGGGTGGTTGGACACCACCGCAGCTACGTCCATCGATAACTGGCCGATGCGCTGGCGGTAGAGCAAGTCGTTAAGGCAGTGATCGGCCTTGGAGACCATGATCACCACTTTTGGCCGATAGTTCGGCGCGGTCAGCTCGAAGATCATGCCGAAGGCCTGGCCACGTTCGGCGAGGCCGGTGCGGAAGGATTGCTCGTCGAAGCCGTCGGGCTGGCGGAATTCCACACGAATGAAAAAACGCCCGGAGAGGCGGTCATCGAACGAATGGTGCTCGGTGACATAGCAACCCTGCTCGAACAGAAAACGCGTCACCGCGTCCACGGTGCCGAGAACGCTGGGGCAGTCGGCGGTCAGAATCCATGTGTCTGGGGCGCGGCTCATATTTTTTCCTCTGATCGTTCCCACGCTCTGCGTGGGAATGCCGCCATGGACGCTCGGCGTCCGCTCTTGGGACGCGGAGCGTCCCGGGGATGCATTCCCACGCGGAGCGTGGGAACGATCAACCATCAGGCCTGGACGCTGAGGCCGTACTCAGCCGAAGCATCCTGCAACCACAACCACCAGTAATCCGAGAAACTGCGACGGATCAGCAGTTCCCAAGTGTCTTCGGCGGTATGACGAATCATCAGCTGCGACTTGGCGAACACCGTGCCGACCGCTTTACCGACCGGGAAGTTGTTCGGGTGTACGTCGTAGCTGGTGGACTTCATCAACACCTGGCGCACGTTCGGCCCGCTCAGTTCGAGCACTTGCTGGCCGCCGCTGACGTTGACGATCGCGATGTGCAGATCGCCCAAGGCTTCACGCAGTTTCTGTTCAGCGGCGAATTCTTCACCGCTTGGCACGATCAGCAGCCACTCGTCCGGCCCCATCCATTGCAGGCTGGTTTCACCGTTGACGATAACGCTCAGAGCGCCGGGCAGTTCGATGCCCAAAGCCTTGTGCACACCGGCGGCGAACGCGGCATCGTGGCCATCGCCACGAATGGTCAGGTGGCCGAGGAGTTTTTTCTCACGCACGATCACACCGGCATTCTTGCGGCCCTTGCCGACCAGGCTGGCGAGGTCGGCATGGTGCAGCGACGACTCGGCACGGGCACCGGTGGTCGGGCGTTGTTGGTACACGTTGGCTGTGGTCATAAAGCACCTTCCTGAATTCTGTGATGAATCTACTGACGCCTTCGCGAGCAAGCCCGCTCCCACATTTGGAATGCATTCCCCTGTGGGAGCGGGCTTGCTCGCGAAGGCCGCGACTCGGTCTGTCAGATGTTCTGGCGATCCCCCTTCGGATCGAAGAACACCGAAGAAACGATTTCCGCCTCGATCACGCTGCCATCGGCCAGCGGTGCAAACACCCGCTCACCGAGGCGCTTCAGACCGCCCTTGACCACGCCCATGGCAAACGAATAACCGAGGGAGTTGTGCGCGTAACTGGAAGTCACGTGGCCGACCATGGTCATCGGGATCGCCTGCTTGGTGTTGAACACCAGTTGCGCACCTTCCGGCAGCCATTTGGTCGGATCGATCGGCTTCAAGCCGACCAGTTGCTTACGCTGATCTTTCACGCAGTCTTCACGGTTCATGCCGCGCTGACCGATCCACGAGAACGGTTTGGTGCGACCAACGCACCAGCCCATGTTCAGGTCGTCCGGGGTCATCGAGCCGTCGGTGTCCTGACCGACGATGATGAAACCTTTCTCGGCGCGCAGAACGTGCATGGTTTCAGTGCCGTACGGGGTCAGGTTGTACTGTTTGCCGGCCTCGACGATTTTCTCCAGCACGCCCATCGCATAGTCGGCCTGCACGTTGACTTCGTACGACAGCTCACCGGTAAACGAGATACGGAACACCCGCGCCGGCACGCCACCGACCAGACCTTCTTTCCAGGTCATGAACGGGAAGGCTTCGTTGCTCAGATCAATGTCGGTAACCGCGCTGAGCAACTTGCGGCTGTTCGGCCCGGACAGGGTCATGGTCGCCCAGTGGTCGGTGACGGAGGTGAAATACACCTTCATGTCCGGCCATTCGGTCTGGTGGTACAGCTCCAGCCATTGCAGCACGCGTGCGGCGCCGCCAGTGGTGGTGGTCATGACGAAATGGTTGTCCGCCAGGCAAGCCGTCACGCCGTCGTCGAAGACCATGCCGTCTTCTTTGCACATCAGGCCGTAACGGGCCTTGCCCACGTCGAGCTTGGTCCAGGCGTTGGTGTACACGCGGTTGAGGAACTCGCGGGCATCCGGGCCTTGAATGTCGATTTTGCCCAGTGTCGAAGCGTCGAGCAGGCCGACGCTGTCGCGCACGGCTTTGCATTCGCGCTTCACCGCTGCATGCAGGTCTTCACCATTTTTCGGGAAGTACCAAGGACGTTTCCACTGGCCGACGTCTTCAAACTCGGCACCGCTCTTCACATGCCAGGCATGCAGTGCGGTGTAGCGAACCGGTTCAAAGATGTGCCCACAGTGACGGCCGGCCACGGCGCCGAACGTCACCGGCGTGTAGTTCGGGCGGAACATCGTGGTGCCCATCTGCGGGATGGTCACGTTCAGCGAACGGGCGGCGATGGCCAGACCGTTGACGTTGCCGAGCTTGCCCTGATCGGTGCCGAAGCCCAGTGCGGTGTAGCGTTTGACGTGCTCGACCGACTCGAAACCTTCGCGGGTCGCCAGTTCGATGGCGGCGGCGGTGACGTCGTTTTGCAGGTCGACGAATTGCTTCGGCGCCCGAGCGGTGCCCTTCTCGTGCGGCACCTGGAACAGCGCCAGGGTCGGCTCTTCGAGACGGCTCAGGGCTTTCGGCAGAGTGCCTTCGACCGCCGCGAAACCGGCTTCGCTGGCAGCGCGCACGCCCCCTTCAAAACCATCGGCCAGCGAATCACCGAGACCGTAGACGCCGTTGATGCCACCGACGCACACGCGTTTCTGCGGGGCTTCGCCCGGAATGAAACCGAGGATGTCTTCGCGCCAGGTCGGCTTGCCACCCAAGTGCGAGGCCAGGTGAACCACCGGGCTGTAACCGCCGGAGCTGGCGACCACATCGCAGTCGAGCCATTCGCCCGGGCTGGTCACGGCATGCGCCTTCACATCAATTGCGGCGATGCGGGCAGCGGTCACGCGCTTGCTGCCACGGGCCTCGATCACGGCGCTGCCGGTGAGGATGCGGATGCCTTTGGCACGGGCTTCTTCGACCAATGCACCGCGCGGATTGCTGCGAGCATCGGCGATGGCCACCACTTGCAGACTGGCGTCGAGCCAATCCAGTGCCACGCGGTAGGCGTGATCGTTGTTGGTGCTGAGGACAAGCTTCTTGCCCGGTGCCACGCCGTAGCGACGCACATAAGTCGACACCGCACCGGCGAGCATGTTGCCCGGCACATCGTTGTTGCCGTAGACCAGCGGACGCTCGCAAGCGCCGGTCGCCAGCACCACACGCTTGGCGCGAACGCGGTGAATGCGCTGACGTACCTGACCGATCGGTGCGCGGTCGCCGAGGTGATCCGTGAGGCGTTCGTGAATGGTCAGGAAGTTGTGGTCGTGGTAGCCGTTGACCGTGGCGCGCGGCAACAGCAGCACGTCCGGAGTGTCCTTCAGTTCGGCGATGACGCTGGCAACCCAGTCCATCGCCGGTTTGCCGTCGAGGCTTTCACGGGAATCAAGCAGGCTGCCGCCAAACTCTTCCTGCTCATCGGCCAGAATCACCCGAGCGCCGCTGCGCGCAGCCGCCAGTGCAGCGGCGAGGCCAGCAGGGCCGGCGCCGACGATCAGCACGTCGCAGTGCTGGTTCATGTAGTCGTAAGTGTCCGGATCGACTTCGGTCGGCGAGCGGCCCAAACCGGCAGCCTTACGAATGTACTTCTCGTAAGTCATCCAGAACGATTGTGGATACATGAAGGTTTTGTAGTAGAAACCCGGCGGCATCAGCTTGCCGCCGACCTTGCCGAGAATGCCCATCATGTCGTTGTTGACGTTCGGCCAGCCGTTGGTGCTGGTGGCGACCAGGCCTTGGTACAGCGCCTGTTGCGTGGCGCGCACGTTGGGAATCTGGGTGGCTTCGGTCGCACCGATCTGCAGCACGGCGTTCGGCTCTTCGGCGCCAGCGGCGAAGATGCCGCGTGGACGCGAATACTTGAAGCTGCGGCCGATGATATCGACGCCGTTGGCGATCAGCGCGGCGGCCAGCGAGTCACCCTCGAAGCCTTTGTAGGTCTGACCGTTGAAGGTGAAGCTCAGCACTTTGTTGCGGTCGATCCGTCCACCGTTGGACAGGCGATTGGTCTGGCTCATACCTTCTCTCCCAGCGCCGCCGTGGCTGTTTTCGCCGTATCAGCCTTGTCGGTGAATTGCGGCTTGGTGCCGATCTTGTAGGTTTCGAGAATCTCGTAGGTCACGGTGTCGCGGGTGACGTTGAAGTACTGGCGGCAACCGGCGACGTGATCCCACAGTTCGTGGTGCAGACCGCGCGGGTTATCGCGGAAGAACATGTAGTCGCCCCACTCTTCATCAGTGCAGGCGTTCGGATCCAGCGGACGCGGGATATGCGCCTGACCGGATGCGTGGAATTCCTCTTCGGAGCGCAACTCGCCGCAGTGAGGACAGAAGATATGCAACATGGGGATTTCTCCTATCAAGCGCCGTGAAAACGTAGCGAGCGAAGGCAAGACAAGGCAAAAACAGGCGAGAAAGCGGAGCTTAGTTTACTAAGTGAGCATTTCGAGCCTGTTTTTAACGCCGTATTGCCGAGCGCAGTAGTTTTCATGGGGCCTTTGTTAGTGGGCAACCGCAGCAGCGCCATGTTCATCGATCAACGCACCGTTGTGGAAACGGTCGATGGAGAAAGGTGCAGCCAATGGGTGCATTTCACCCTTGGCCAGACTCGCGGCAAACACGTTGCCCGAGCCAGGTGTGGCCTTGAAGCCGCCAGTGCCCCAACCGCAGTTGAAGAACATGTTCGGTACCGGGGTTTTCGAAATGATCGGGCAGGCGTCCGGCGTGGTGTCGACGATGCCGCCCCACTGCCGGTTCATGCGTACCCGCGACAGCACCGGGAACATCTCGACGATGGCCTGAATCGTGTGCTCGATCACCGGGTACGAACCGCGCTGGCCGTAGCCGTTGTAGCCGTCGATACCGGCGCCGATCACCAGGTCGCCCTTGTCGGACTGGCTGATGTAACCGTGTACGGCGTTGGACATGATCACGCTGTCGATAATCGGTTTGATCGGCTCGGACACCAGCGCTTGCAGCGGGTGAGATTCGATCGGCAAACGGAAACCGGCGAGTTTGGCCATGTGCCCGGAGTTACCGGCCGTCACCACACCGACGCGTTTTGCGCCGATAAAGCCTTTATTGGTTTCAACACCGATGCACACGCCGTTTTCCTTGCGGAAGCCGATCACTTCGGTCTGCTGAATCAAGTCCACGCCCAAGGCGTCGGCGGCACGGGCAAAACCCCAGGCCACGGCATCGTGACGGGCCACGCCGCCGCGACGCTGAACAGTCGCGCCCAGCACCGGGTAACGAGTATTTTTCGAGCAGTCGAGGTACGGGATTTCGTCAGCGACTTGCTGGGCGTTGAGCAGTTCGCCATCGACGCCGTTAAGGCGGTTGGCGCTGACCCGGCGCTCGGAATCACGGATGTCCTGCAGGGTGTGGCAGAGGTTGTAGACGCCACGCTGGGAGAACATCACGTTGTAGTTCAGATCCTGCGACAGGCCTTCCCACAGTTTCATCGCGTGTTCGTACAGGTGCGCCGACTCGTCCCACAGGTAGTTGGAGCGCACGATGGTGGTGTTGCGCGCGGTGTTACCGCCGCCCAGCCAGCCTTTCTCGACCACAGCGACGTTGGTGATGCCGTGCTCTTTGGCCAGATAGTAGGCCGTCGCCAGACCGTGCCCGCCGCCGCCGACGATGACCACGTCGTAGACCTTTTTCGGCGTCGGCGTGCGCCACATGCGCTGCCAGTTTTCGTGGTGGCTGAGGGAGTGTTTGAAGAGGCCGAAGCCCGAATAGCGTTGCATAGTCATTTACTCCAGAACGCTCAGCGATAAACCGGGAAGTCTGCGCACAGGGCCGACACTTGCTGGGCAACATTGGCCTCGACATCGGCATCACCGAGGTTGTCGAGGATGTCGCAAATCCAGCCGGCCAGCGTCACGCACTGGGTCACTTTGAAGCCACGCGTGGTCACCGCCGGGGTACCGATGCGCAGGCCGGACGTCACGAACGGCGATTGCGGATCGTTCGGCACGGCATTCTTGTTGACAGTGATGTGCGCGCGACCGAGGGCGGCGTCGGCGTCTTTGCCGGTCAGGCCCTGACGGATCAGGCTGACCAGAAACAGGTGGTTGTCGGTGCCGCCGGACACTACATCGTAGCCACGTTTGATAAATACGCTCGCCATGGCCTGGGCGTTGTCGATCACTTGTTGCTGATACGCCTTGAAGCCCGGCTCCAGCGCTTCCTTGAAGCACACCGCTTTACCGGCGATGACATGCATCAGCGGGCCGCCCTGAGCGCCGGGGAATACCGCGGCATTGAGCTTTTTCTCAATCTCTTCGTTGGACTTGGCCAGGATCAGCCCGCCACGCGGACCGCGCAGGGTCTTGTGGGTGGTGGTTGTGACCACGTCAGCGTAAGGCAGCGGGTTCGGGTACAGACCGGCAGCGACCAGACCCGCGACGTGGGCCATGTCGACGAACAGCAGCGCACCGACTTTGTCAGCGATCTGGCGGAAGCGCGGGAAATCCAGAGTTTTCGAGTAAGCGGAGAAACCGGCGACGATCATTTTCGGTTTGCACTCGACGGCCAGACGCTCGACTTCGTCGTAATCGATCAGCCCGGTCTTGGTGTCGATGCCGTACTGCACGGCGTTGTACAGCTTGCCCGAGGACGACACTTTCGCGCCGTGGGTCAGGTGACCGCCGTGGGCCAGGCTCATGCCGAGGATGGTGTCGCCCGGCTGAATCAGCGCCAGGTACACGGCGCTGTTGGCCGAGGAACCGGAGTGCGGCTGGACGTTGGCGTAATCAGCGCCGAACAGTTGCTTGGCGCGCTCGATGGCCAGTGCTTCGACTTTATCCACATGCTCGCAGCCACCGTAGTAGCGCTTGCCCGGATAACCTTCGGCGTATTTGTTGGTGAGGCCGCTGCCCTGCGCTTGCATGACGCGTTTGCTGGTGTAGTTCTCCGACGCGATCAGCTCGATGTGATCTTCCTGACGTTGCTCCTCGGCATTCATCGCCGCCAGCAGTGCATCGTCGTAACCCTGGATCTGGTCTTGCTTGCTGAACATCGCGTCTCTCCCAGCGGCGGCGGTGCGCCATTCGTCTCGGTCAGGCACCTGCGTGCCCTTTGATGCGATGGTATGACCGGCGCAGACAGCTCAAATGCCTACGGACGCCACGCAAAGGTGCGTTTACGACATGGCGGGGAATGGCTGGTAGAACGTATCCCTCGAATCCGTAGAGATCCCCTGTGGGAGCGGGCTTGCTCGCGAAGAGGCGGTGTCAGTCGACATCAGTATCGCCTGACACACCGCTTTCGCGAGCAAGCCCGCTCCCACAGGGGTCAGGTGTATGCCGTGCGGACGGCGAGTAACAGGAGAAAATGCGCGGGATAGAGCGCATAGGCCCAGCGCCGCATCGGCGGTGGCTGGAGATGTCGCATATGTCGCAACAGGAACATTCCGAGCATTGGCGCAAACAGACACGTGGCAATGCCGAGAATAGCGACGCTACTGCCGAACCTCGCCGATTCATACAGCACTTGCCATTGATTGGCGGCGAGGCAGATCAACCCCGGCAACAGGCTTAAATACCACGGACGGCGAAACGCCAGCAGCATCGCCAACGGCAGCAGCACACCGAAGAAACCGAACATCAATCGCTCCGGGAATACGGCGGCCAATACCAGCACGGCGACACCCAGCAATCGAGACATGATCGTTGGATCCTGCCACCCCCGTGCCACCAGCAACCCAAGCGCCAGCGTGGGCATCACGTTCAAGGTGTCGGGATCAGGAATGTACAAGCGATACGGAATTTCGCTGACGGCGCTGAACAACAGCAACCACCCCAGATAGCGCCATTCAGTTCTGCGCACGCCATCCCGGGCAAGATTCGCCGCCATCGCCAGGCAGAACCATGGGAACGCCAACCGCCCCGGCACATACAGCCAATCGGCGCTGATCCCGACATATCGCAGATGATCGAGCACCATACTCAGCAGCGCCAGCCACTTGAGCAGATCCAGCGCGCCGTCGCGTTTTCTCAGGTGCATAATCGGCCCCTGTCCTTGTAGAGTTCTGCCAGCGACATCCCGTGTGCTCCCCGGATGATCTTCGGTAAAGTGCGCACCATCATTGACCAACGAGTCGCCACAAGCGCCTCGACCACGGAAGCCGGCCATGACCGACAAGAGCCAACAATTCGCCAGCGACAACTACTCCGGTATCTGCCCTGAAGCCTGGGCCGCCATGGAACAGGCCAACCACGGCCACCAACGCGCTTACGGCGACGATGAATGGACAGCGCGCGCCGCTGATCATTTTCGCAAGCTGTTCGAAACCGACTGCGAAGTGTTCTTCGCGTTCAACGGCACCGCTGCCAACTCGCTGGCGCTGTCGTCGCTGTGCCAGAGTTACCACAGCGTGATCTGCTCGGAAACCGCCCACGTCGAAACCGACGAATGCGGCGCCCCGGAATTCTTCTCCAACGGCTCGAAACTGCTGATCGCCCGTACCGAAAACGGCAAGATCACCCCGGAATCGATCCGCGAAGTCGCGCTCAAGCGCCAGGACATTCACTACCCGAAACCGCGCGTGGTCACCCTGACCCAGGCCACCGAAGTCGGCAGCGTCTACACCCCGGAAGAAGTCCGCGCCATCAGCGCCACCTGCAAGGAACTGGGCCTGCACCTGCACATGGACGGCGCGCGCTTCTCCAACGCCTGCGCCTTCCTCGGCTGCTCGCCGGCCGACCTGACCTGGAAGGCCGGTGTCGACGTGTTGTGCTTCGGCGGCACGAAAAACGGCATGGCGGTGGGTGAAGCGATCCTGTTCTTCAACCACAAACTGGCCGAAGACTTCGATTACCGCTGCAAACAGGCCGGGCAACTGGCGTCGAAAATGCGCTTCCTGTCAGCGCCATGGGTCGGCATTCTCGAAAACGACGCCTGGCTCAAATACGCCCGCCACGCCAACCACTGCGCGCAGTTGCTGGCGGAGCTGGTCAGCGACATTCCCGGCGTCGAGCTGATGTTCCCGGTACAGGCCAACGGCGTGTTCCTGCAACTCTCCGAGCCGGCCATCGCAGCCCTGACTGCGAAGAACTGGCGCTTCTACACCTTCATCGGCAAGGGCGGCGCACGCTTCATGTGCTCGTGGGATACCGAAGAAGAACGCGTACGCGAACTGGCCCGCGATATCCGCGAAGTCATGTCCGCCTGACCTGACTCCACACCCTCCCCTGTAGGAGCTGCCGCAGGCTGCGATCTTTTGATTTGTTTTTTAAGATCAAGATCAAAAGATCGCAGCCTTCGGCAGCTCCTATAGAGATTGCGTTGCCCTTGGTCTACATTGTCTGTCGAGCCCTCCGCTCACATAACAACAAGCAGGAGCATCGGCATGTCGTTACAAGGCAAAACCCTGTTCATCACTGGCGCCAGCCGTGGCATTGGCCGTGAGATCGCGCTGCGTGCCGCGAAGGACGGGGCCAATATCGTGATTGCGGCCAAGAGCGCCGAACCGCACGCCAAGTTGCCCGGCACCATCCACAGCGTCGCTGCGGAAGTCGAAGCGGCGGGCGGCAAAGCCTTGGCGTTGCAACTGGATGTGCGTGACGACGACGCGGTGCGCCAGGCGTTAGCGAAGGCCAACGAACATTTCGGCGGCATCGATGCGCTGGTGAACAACGCCGGGGCGATCAAATTGACCGGCGTGCAACACATCGAACTCAAGCGTTTCGACCTGATGCACCAGATCAACACCCGCGCGGTGCTGCTGTGCAGCCAGGCCGCCCTGCCCTATCTGAAAAGATCCGGTGGACACATCCTCAACCTGTCGCCGCCACTGAATCTGGCGACCAAGTGGTTCGCCCAATACAGCCCGTACACCGTGACCAAGTACGGCATGAGCATGCTGACTTTGGGCATGAGTGAGGAATTTGCCAATTACGGCATCAGCGTCAACTCACTGTGGCCGCAGACGATGATTGCCACGGCAGCGATCGAGTTTCAGTTGGGCAATCGCGAGTCATTCAAGCATGCGCGCACGCCCGCGATCATGGCGGATGCGGCGCATGTGATTCTGAGCAGCAGCGGGCGGCAGATCAGCGGGCGCTTGCTGATTGATGAGGAGATTTTGCGCGAGAGCGGTGTGAGCGAATTCAATCACTATCGCTTCGAGCCGGACAGCGACGCAACCCTGATGCCCGACCTGTTCATTGATTGAAACGCATAACCCCTGTGGGAGCGGGCTTGCTCGCGAAGGCGTCGAATCAGCCAACATCACCGTTGAATGACACAGCGCTTTCGCGAGCAAGCCCGCTCCCACATTGGAATGTCGTCGCCCATTAGAATTCGATCCGCACATCCCCCTTCGGCACGCTGCAGCACGACAGGATGAAACCCTCGGCCTCATCGTCCTCGGTGATCCCGCCGTTGTGCTCCATCTCCACCTCGCCGCCCAGCTTCATCACCTTGCACGTCCCGCAAATCCCCATGCCGCAGGCTTTCGGGATCATCAGGCCGAGCTTGGCCGCCGCCGCATGCACGGTCTCACCCGGTGCCACACGAATGCTCTTGCCGGACGCGGTGAATTCGACCTGATGCAGATCCGCGGCATCGATTTCCGGTGCGTCGGCCGCCTGTTCGGCTTGCTCCACCGCATCGGCGCGAGCCTCAGGCGGTGTGGCGCCGAAGGACTCCTCGTGGTAACGCGACATGTCGTAACCGGCCACTTCCAGCAGGCGCTTGACCGCATTCATGTACGGCGTCGGGCCGCAGCAGAACACTTCGCGCTCAAGGAAGTCGGGGACCATCAGTTCGAGCATCTTGTGATTGAGGTAGCCACGATACCCGGCCCACGGCTCACCCAAGCCGTGCTTCTCGCAGATCAGGTGCAGGCTGAAGTTGTCGATCCGCGACGCCATGTGTTCCAGCTCGCGGTGGTAAATGATGTCTTTCGGCGAGCGGGCGCTGTGGATAAAGGTCATGTCGACGTTGGCGTTGGTGTCGTAGAACCAGCGCGCCATCGACATGCACGGGGTGATCCCCACGCCGCCGCTCAGGTAGAGGACTTTCGGGCTCGGGAAGTCGATAGCGTTGAACAGCCCGACCGGCCCGTGCACCGCCAACTCCTGCCCCTCGTGAAGCGTGTCGTGCAACCAGTTGGAAACCTTGCCGCCCGGCACGCGTTTGATGGTCACCGAAAAGCTGTACGGCACCGACGGCGAGCTGGAGATCGTGTACGAGCGCATGATCGGCTGGCCGTCGATTTCCAGCTCCAGGGTCACGAACTGCCCGGGTTTGAAGAAAAACAGAATCGGCTGATCGGCCATAAAGCAGAAGGTGCGCACGTCCCAGGTTTCCTGGATGACTTTGACGCAACGGACGATGTGTCGGCCATTGGCCCAGGTCTGGGTGGTGACCGGATTCAGGAAGCTGTTGGACATGCTGTTCTCCACGGCCGACTGTCGGCCTTCATGTGGCGATTCTGCGTATAGCGCAGACGGCCCGTTTACCTATCCGCGACATTGACATACTTATCGCGACCAGCCCCCAACCACCGGGGGTTGCGCGTCGGGAACAGATTGCACCATGTCGCCCATGGATAAGGTTCCCGCCTGCGCCGGCCCCACACTCGCCTCACACCAAGACGAATTCTTTACACCTTGCGTAGCAACCGTTTACAGCACACCTGATTAGCCACTTTCGCCGGCCACGCAGATGGCCATGAGGATCACATCGATGGACGTCACCGCAAAAATCAGCCTGGGCGATCCGCTGGAACCCGCACGCAAGGCCACCGCACAGATGCTGCAGGAACGTGAGCGCACCTTCTCGCTGCCGCAACCGTTCTACAGCGACGAGCGGCTGTTCGATATCGACATGCAGGAGATCTTCCAGAAAGAGTGGTTGATCGCCGGCATGACCTGCGAGATCCCGGCCAAGGGCAACTACATCACCCTGCAGATCGGCAAGAACCCGATCATCGTCATTCGTGGCGCCGACGGCGTCGTCCATGCGTTCCACAACGTCTGCCGCCACCGTGGCTCGCGCCTGTGCACCAGCGACAAGGGCAAGGTCGCCAAACTGGTCTGCCATTACCATCAGTGGACGTATGAGCTGGATGGCCGCCTGCTGTTCGCCGGCACCGAGATGGGCGCCGACTTCGACATGAAGCAGTACGGCCTCAAACCGGTGAACGTGAAGACCGCTGGTGGCTACATCTTTATCAGCCTGGCGGAGAACCCGCCGGCCATCGATGACTTCCTGTCGACGCTGAACCATTACATGGAACCGTACGACATGGAGAACACCAAGGTGGCGATCACCACCACCTTGATGGAAAAGGCCAACTGGAAACTGGTGCTGGAAAACAACCGCGAGTGCTACCACTGCAACGCGTCGCACCCGGAACTGCTGAAAACCTTGCTGGAATGGGACGACGTCACCGACCCGCGCGCCGATCAGGCGTTCAAGGATCACGTCGCCGCCTCCGCCGCTGCCTGGGAAGCCGAGAAGATCCCTTACGCCCACGCCAGTTTCGGCCTGCGTAACCGCATCGTGCGTATGCCGCTGCTCAAGGGCACCGTGTCGATGACCCTCGACGGCAAACAGGGCTGCGCCAAACTGATGGGCCGGATCAAGAACCCGGACCTCGGTTCGATGCGCATCCTGCACCTGCCGCACTCGTGGAACCACTGCATGGGCGACCACATCATCGTCTTCACCGTGTGGCCGATCAGCGCCCAGGAAACCATGGTCACCACCAAGTGGCTGGTGCACAAGGATGCGGTGGAAGGTGTGGATTACGACGTCGACCGCATGCGCCAGGTGTGGGACGCGACCAACGATCAGGATCGTCGTCTGGCCGAAGAGAACCAGCGCGGGATCAACTCCACGGCGTACCAGCCTGGGCCGTACTCGAAGACTTATGAGTTTGGTGTGGTCAACTTTGTGGACTGGTACAGCGAGCGCATGCTGAACAACCTCGGCGCAGAGCCTGCGCCTTACCTCAAAGGCGTGCCGGTTCAGGGCTAACAGCAACAGCTTCGCGAGCAAGCCCGCTCCCACATTTTGGAATGCGTTCCAACTGTGGGAGCGGGCTTGCTCGCGAAGGGGCCGTCACCGTCACCCCATCACTTCGATGACCACCTCACCGACCCATCCTCACCAATAAACTCCTCAAAAATCTCCTCCCCCACCAACCTGATTTTCGCGTACCCGTTCAACACCCGATCCGGATACGCCGGGTCCTTCGCACTCTGCGTCTCCGACCAGAGCACCCGCGAATGCCCGTCGAGTTCACTGGCGTTGCCGTAGGGGATGGCCCCATGCCCGGCACAGCGCGCCTGCAATCCGCCCTGCTGCGCGTAGACGATGCCGTTATGCAGATGCCCCCAGTACCAATAATCCGGCTCACGCCCCAAGGCATCGCACACCGGTTGATACAGCGCAGTCTTGTTATGCCCGGAAATATCGAAGCCCTGGTGATGACTGAGCACCATGATTTTTTTGCGTTTGGGCAGTGCCTTCATCCATTCGATCTGCGGCTCGTTCAAGGTGCCGTCCATGTACAAGTTCAGCGCATCCGACGCATAAGCCGAATCCAGCCCGACCACCAGCCAGTCATCGTTGATCAACGCGAAATAACTGGTGCCCTGCTGCC
The DNA here is from genome assembly GCF_900187585.1 of Pseudomonas sp. Irchel 3E19. Lineage (NCBI taxonomy): Bacteria > Pseudomonadati > Pseudomonadota > Gammaproteobacteria > Pseudomonadales > Pseudomonadaceae > Pseudomonas > Pseudomonas sp. Irchel 3E19. The sequence continues at coordinate 308,240 of NZ_FYDT01000001.1, read as the reverse complement.
CCGGAAAACGCTTGGCCAGTTCCTTGAAGTAGCCGTGGGCGCCGCTGTACATCTCGTGGTTGGAGTTGAGCGTGAATGAGCCGTGCGTGCCCATCGGCCAACCGGCCATGTCGACGTCTTCCTGCGAGTGGCTGCCGGCGTAATACACATCGCCCAAGTGAATGGTGAAATCGGCCTGGGCCAGTTGCATCTGGTTGGCCACCGATACCGCCGGCGCATGGCTGTCGAACGGCCCGGTGCCCCAATCGCCGGCAATCGCCAGGGTCACGTCGCTTCCCATCTGCACCACGGCGGGATCGGTGCCGAAGGTCGCGTGATGACGCAGGTTTTCGATCCACTTGAGCAGCGCCTCGCTCCACAACAGATCCAGCAGTTCCCACTTGCGACACCCAAGCAAACTGCCGTCCTTGAGGACCCGGGTTTGCAGTTGATCGCTCGACTGCGGCAATGGCGTGGCATTGCCGATGCGCAGGATCGACAAGCCGTGGGACAACTCCCACGGCACGCTCGGTTCGTCGCTCGGCAACTCGCCGTTCTTCAACACGTAATGCGCCTGATCGTGCCCGCGCTGCAGCAACTTGATAATCGCCTGAAACTCCTGCGGCTCCAGCTCGCTGATGAGTTTCATCCAGGCCATTTCCATACGCGTGATCAAACCGTGAATGCGCACTTTGACCTTGTCGTACTCGTGTTCCCAATGACTGACCAGTGACATGGTGTATTCCTCTATCCGTAAGGGCTCACAGGGTTTTCATGAATTCGATCAGCGCACGCTTGTCGTCGTCCGACAGCGTCGTGCCATACAGGTGACCGCTGTTGTGGTTGCCCTCCAGCCGTGTGTCGTACTTGAAGTCGGCCGAGGCTTTGGCTTGCGCGCCGCGGGTGACAAACCCGACATTGACCGGGTCGTAGACGTCGGAGCCGGTGACGAACACCTGCGGACGTTTTTCCGGCGGTTGCAGCAAGTCCCACAAAGTCGGTACCGAACCGTTGTGCAGGTACGGTGCGCGCAGCCAGATGCCGTCGGTTGGCGTGTTGCTGTAGCTCTGGGTCTTGCGGTAGGCGCCGAAGTCGAAGGGCGGCTTCTTGAAGGTGTGGAACGCAGTCACCAGACCGGTGGTGAACGAATCCAGCCGATGTGGATCGGTGCCGAGCTGGTCAATGTTGGTGGTGACTTGCCCGGTGTCGGCACGACCGAAGTCATGACAACCGGCGCAGTTGTTATCCCAGATCGGTTTGCCCTGCGCGACCTTGGCCTGATCCAGCGTCCACGGCCAGGCCGGTGGCTTGTGCCCGAGCAGCCAGTTGGTCACCCGGTTGAAGCTTGGCGGCAGCACCGATTCGGGCGTCGCACCGACAGCCATCGCGGCGGCGTAGTTGCGCTCGTGAATCTTGTTGTTATTGCCGTCCCAGTGCAGGTACATCGATTCGCGCGGTTTCTGGTTCCAGACTTGCGGCAGATCGACGGTGCCGATGGTCGAGTCATCCGGGAAGCCGAACACCACCATTTTCGTCGGGTTGAAGGTGTCCGTGCGCCCTGGCCCCTGTTGCGGTCGCAGCTTTTGCCAGGCGTAGGCCTGTTTCTGTTTGAGCAATGCGCTCTTGGCCATCGGGATGATCAGGTAGCGGTTGTAGAGCTTCTCGAAAAAGCCCAGCTGGAACTTGCCGTTGATCGCTGCCATTACCGCGTCGGTGGTGAATTTCGGGTCGCTGGCGCAATCGTAGGCGAACCACTGGAAAGCTTGCAGTTGCAGGGTGTTGGCCGGCGCACTCGGCACGTTGACCGCGACGTCGCTGGCGTTGGCCCGGTAGGAGCCGGTGTGGCACAGCGCGCAGTTCGGCTCCACCGTCGGGTAGCCGATCTGCCGCTTGGCCATGCCGATCGGCAGGTCCTTGCCGTTCTCGAAGAGGAAACCGAAGACTTCCCAGCCGCCGGGTTTGGGCAGTTTTTCCGGGCACATCTGCGGCAGCACGGCGAACAGGTAATAGGGGATTCGCGCTTCGATCCCGAGGCCGATGGCAGCGTATTTGTAGTGGTCTTCGTCGGAAGCGTATTGCTGTTCAGGCACGACGCGCAGCATCTGATACCAGGTTTGGTAACCGATAAAACCGAGCACCGCGACCACGATCAAGGTGCCGACCTTGAAGGCGTGACTCTGCCATTGCCGCGCCCACGCGGCGCGCCACTCGCGCCAACCATCACAGAGCAAGGCCCATGGCCGGTTCTGCGGCGTGGTACCGAGGTACAGCAGAATGCCGAGAATCAGGAAAAAGCTCAGATCGCCCAGCAACATCGGGACGAACACCGAACCTTGAGTGCTGGTGTTGATCAGGTAGATCCAGAACACCACGGCGATCAACCGCGTCAGTACGCACAGCCAGGAATGCACCACGTAGCGCGGCGCGTTGAAGCCTGACGGCATGTAGAACACGCTGATGCCGACCAGCAGCATCCCGGCGTTTTCCAGCCATGGATCGGAGAGTTGCGGCGGCAAGCCGACCACCGATGTCAGCAAACCCGGCGTAAACAGCGCGGGGATCGCGAACACCATGTTCATTGCAATGCCTAGCCAGATGAAGCGTTGAAACCAGCGGATGTAGGTGTCCATGTCATCCATTTCCTTGTGCAGACCCAAGAGATGTAGCGCCAGATGCACCGCTTTCGCGAGCAGGCTCGCTCCCACATTGGATTGGGAATGCCCACTGGTTTTGTGACTGGCACAAAACCCTGTGGGAGCGGGCTTGCTCGCGAACGGGGCGACTCGGTGTCAAGTCAACCGAGGGCTGTTTTCTCCAGGTGTTCAAGGATGATCGGATAGACATCGACCACCGCGTTCTTGCCGAACATGCAGTCGATGTGGCCGTAACCCGGCACCACCTGCCGGCTGTAACGCTGTGGCCCGTGCATATCGCACAAACGCTGGTAGGTCTTGAGGGTGCTTTCCGGCAGATAACACTGGTTGTCGGCGCCGCTGATAAAGCAGATCGGCATGGTCAGCCGGTCAAAGTGCGGCATGTACACATCGTTGCCTTTGAAATCCACCAGGTGCCCTTTGCGTACGATCAGCGCCAGATGCTCGAAGGTCTCGATGTTCGACTCGCCGAACAACTCGTGCAGGTTGTCGTGCAGGGTTTCATTGAGGGTGTCGTGGCGATACAGCGAGGCGTACATGAAGGTGATGCGGTGGCACACCGGGTTGGTGCAATAGCCCTGGGCTTCGATCCGCGCGTAGCCGTTGAGGGCTTTGTCGTAGAGTTTGTTGAACCAGTTTTCCTTGCTGTCGGCGTAGGCCGTCATCGACTTGATGCCGATGGCGTCGAGCATGCCCGGCAGGTGCAGCCCGGCCTTCAACCCCGTTGCGGTAGCGACCACCGTATCGGCGGCAATCTGCGAGCAGACCACCGAGCGCACCCCCTGCAACCCGGCCAGCAGCGACATGAAGAAGGTGGTCGCGCCGTAGCAATGCACGACGCACTGCACGTCTTTGGCGCCGGTTTGCTGCTGAATCTGCGCGATGGCTGCCTTGAAGTCGTACTGGGCGATCTGGTCGCCGTTCCACTCCTTCTTGCTCGCCGGCAGCAGAATGCTCACCCGGAAGTCCAGCAGCCAGACGTCGTAGTCGTGCTTGCACAGGTATTCGAGCAGGTTGGTCTGGATGGTGTCAGTGGAGAAAATGTTCGAGCCCACGCCCAAACCATGCACCAGCATCACCGGGCCTTTGGTCCCCGCCTGATAACGCGTCAGGCGCAGTTCGACGCCATCCTCGGTGGGGAAGAAATGCACCGCCGGGGTTGGCGCGTCCAGTGGCCGTTTCAACCGTGGCGGCGCGTCGGGATTGAAGTAGATATCCCCGGCAAACACCCCGCCATAACTCTCCCAGAGAATCCCGGCGAAGAACTTGCCAAAGCGTGCCAGCCCTTCAATGCGCTCACGCTCGTTACGCGCGTTGAGCACTTTCATGGTGGTCATCTGCTTGGCGAAATCGGTCGGATGGATGTGCATCACCCCGGAGCCGATCACCTCGCCAGACTTGTCCGGCCCGCGATACAGCGTCACGTACAAAGTGCTGGTGTCGTGCCAGATGTTCAGCACGCCGTTGTCTTCCGGCACGGTTTTGAAGGCGCTGAAGAAATAGTCGTTGCCATCCTCGGCGGTCAGCTTCATGTCGTATTTCATGTGGCGCGTATCGACCTGTTGCTCGTATTGCTCGAACAGGTTGAACACGCCGTTACTGGCGGTCAGCGGCTGCGGCGACAGCGCCGGGGCGATCACCGTACCGACGATGGTTGCGGCGTGTTCCGGCTCCTTGATCATCCGGTTCATGTCGGCGGCGGTGATGGTCAGGGTGAAGTCGATGGGTGAGTTGTCGGTCTCGCCGCGTTTGGCCGCTGCTTCGTAAACCTTCAGATCGGTGCTTTGTGCGGCGGTGAAGGCCCGGGAGAAATAGCCTTTCATGGTTTCGGTGAACTGCACGCCGAGGGTCGGCGGCGCGACGGGTTTGCGCGGTGCCGAGGGCAGCGTGTAGTCGATCTGCCAGCCCCGGTCGGCGGCGAGCAGGCCCATGTTGCGCTCGCTCACGGCGGAAATGGTCAGCAGCGGATTGACCGCCAGTGAAGTCGGAATCACCGCGCCGTCTGTCACGTACAGATTGGCGTAGACATCGGTGCCGGCAGCGCCGCTGAACACCTGGCCCTTGTGATTGACCACGCCTTGTCCGGCGTCCTCGCCCATCACGCAACCGCCCAATGGATGCACCGAGACGATGCTGTGCTTGAGCAGTTTGGTCCAGATCGGATTTTCCACCCAGACGCCACCGAGCGCCTTGGTGCTCTGGTGCAGGCGGTCATTGCCGAGCTTGAAGTTCTCTTGCTCGCCGACGCCCGGCCAGTCGATGCGCAACTGATCCTTGTTATCCAGGACCATCCGCCCCTGGCCGCTGTCGTGACTCATGATCAGGTAGGTCTGCATGTTGTGCAGCGCGCCGTAATACGGGCCGCGCAGAAAACTTTCCGCCTCGCGTTCCTTGTATTTCACCTTGCCGCTGAAGCTGTCGTCGGTGGCCACACCGAGCATCTCGGCGAAGCCGGCCATGCTTGGCACCATCGGCCGGCCAAGGGCGCCGGGGATCGAGCCTTCTTCGATGACCATGCGACTGCGCCAATCGCCTTCGGTGCGCATGTCGATGACCGAGGTGATGCAGGGGCCGACCGGGTGCAGTTCCTTGGCCGGGTGCGCGCCGAAACCGATGCCGTTGATGGTCTGCTCGCAGTTGTGACCGAAACCGAGGATGTCACCGTTGCCGCTCATGTTTTCACCGAGCTGGCCGGACATCACCAGCCCTTTATCGCGCGAGCGCAGCAGAATTTCCGTGGAGCCCAGCGTGCCGGCGGACACCACGACGATGTCGGCCTTCACAAACAGCGTCGGCGCGGAAAACCTCTCGCGACCGCTGTCCAGATACTGGAAGTGCACGATCCAGCCGTCACCGTCACGCTCCAGATGCCGCACTTGGGCCTGACAGAAAATCTCCGCGCCGTGATTCCAGGCGTCCGGCAGATAGTTCATCAGCGTGGTGTTCTTGGCCTTGTTGTTACAGCCCGACACGCAGTCGCCACAGTGGTTGCATGGCAGTTGTTCGACGCCGACGTGGTTGAGGTTGTTGGGCAGTTTGTCGAAGGTGACGTTGATCGGCGGCTTGTAGAAGTGCGCGCCTTGCTTGAGGTACTCCGCGGACTTTTTGTTGGCGTCGAGCTTGGGCAGATTGGGTGAAGTGTCCGGATAAGGATTGGGCTTGAGCATTTCCCGGGCACGGGCATAACCATCCTTGAGCAAGGTGTCGCGGTGTTCACGCACTGCCTGCGGCCAGCGCGGATCATCGAACACGCCGGGCTCCGGCTCCAGGGCCACGTTGGCGTTGATCAGCGAAGTACCGCCGAGGCCGCAACCGACCACGACGTTTTGCTGAGCGTTGACATGCAGGTCGAACAACCCGGTGCGCGAGCCGATATGACCGTCGGGGTCATGCACCTGCAATTCTTCGGTGGCGGCAATCATGGTGTTGGGGTATTCGCCGGGCTGGATTTCCCGACCGCGTTCGAGCAGGCACACACGTTTGCCGGCACGGGACAGGCGCGAGGCAGCAATACCGCCGCCGTAGCCTGAACCAATGACGATGACGTCGTAGTGTTCCTTGATCTCGCTGATGGGCGTTGCGATCCGTGTCATGAGGTGGTTCCTCTAATCAGGCAGATGGGGGCAACTCTGCGGTTGCCTGCAATCGGTGGGCGAACGGGCACCTGGTCACCGGAGCGAGTCCGGCGACAGCACAGCAATCGAGGCAGGATTGACACGCTACAGACGAGCATGCTGATTAGCGGCGCGACGTAGCGTGCGCTTGCGTGGTTGGGGTGGGGGGCGGTGTGTACGGCTATCCATCATGCGTTCTCCCAGAACCTGATGTGGATAAGTGACGGCTGTCCTTGTGCCATTGCAGTGAAGACAGCGCCGGAATCGAAGTCAAGGCAGCCGCTTAGAACTGTATGAAATGTGATCAATTGCCATTTGGACTATGGCCGGCGGGGCTTGCAGGGTTCGACGAACAAGTTATCCACATAGCCACCCACAGCAAATGGGGGTAACTGTGGATGAGCGAGAAAGCAACTCGCTGATTTGTGAAGAAAAAGCGTGACTTATCCAGAATCAGGGTTTGCACGTACGATCGATCACTATTTGATCAACAGCCTGTATCGCCCGTTCTGCGTGGCCTGCAGAGGATGGCGAACACCTTATCCACAGAAGCGCCAACAGAGAACGGGGGTAAGTTCTGCGGGTCTGTGGAAAAGCGCTGCAGGATGTGAAAAAACGTGGGTTGGAGAGAGGTTCGCAGGTCTGCAAAGGGTATTTGATCGTTTTTTGATCAAATCCATACACGCCATGTTTTATAAGGCTCGCAGCGTATAGCGAACATCTTATCCACAGAAGCGCCAACAGAGATTGGGGGCAAGTTGTGTAGTTATCCAAGAAGAAAAGCCAGGAAAAACCGCGACTTAGGCTGGTTGTTTTTTGATCTGAGGCCTGCAAGCCACGGTTGACGTGACTTGCAGTGAAGCGCGAACACGTTATCCACAGACTGACCAACAGGGATTGTGCGTAAATTGACTGTGAATGAATTCCAATGTGGGAGCGAGCCTGCTCGCGAAGGCGATAGATCAATCGACACATGCATCAATTGACAGTCCGCCTTCGCGAGCAGGCTCGCTCCCACTGGGATTGCTCAGGCCTGGAAGATGGTGGCTAACGGACGACGCCTTCTTCGATCAGCAGTTTGAGAATCGCTTCAGCGCCGGCCTGTGCGGAAACGCCTTTGAGCACTTGCCCGCCACCGCCACTGGCCTTGGCCGTAGCCGCTTTCATCCGGTCTGCACCGCTCTTGGCCTTGATCACTTTCAAGCGTTTCGGCCGAGGCTTGGCCGGTTGCAATATCGCTACTGCGAGCAATTCATCGTCCAGCACTTCCACATCTTCGGCATTCAGCACGCCGCGACGCGCCGGGCCATAAGCACTCTGCCGAGGCTTGGGAGCTGCGTTATCCACAGTCGCCAGAAACGGCAACTTCACCCTCAACCGCCGCCGCTGCCCGCGCGGCAACGCTTGCAGCACCAGCGCCGAGCCGTCATTGATCGACTCGACCTGCGCCAACCCTACCACCAGCGGCCAGCCCAGACCTTCGGCCAGCAGAAACGGCAACATCCCCGAGCCTTCACCGGTTTCCGCCTGGCTACCGGTCAGCACCACCTGCGCACCGGCATCACGTAGATACGCGGTCAGCGCCGGCAATGCATCTGCGCCCGCCGGTTGCTCCAGCACATGCATCTGCTCCAGCCCCATGCCCAGATAGGCGCGCAATGCGGGTTCCGCGACATCCCCGGCGTGCAGCACTTGCAGGTTATCCCCAGCCAGTTGCAGGCCCAGCTCCACGGCGCGTGCGTCCTGTTCGGCGCGACGTGGCCGGCCGGAGGTCGGGTGGGCGCCGATTGAAACCAAACTGATGATTTTCGTGTTCATAGCCGTTCCTTAAGCCGCATCGCGCTTGGCGTCGTTGCGGTAAGCCTCAACCGCCGCGATCAAGGCCTGAAGAATCTCCGCGCTCTCGCCGATTACCGACAGGTCGGCGCGTTTGATCATGTCGCAACCCGGATCGAGGTTGATCGCCACCACCTTGTCGCAGGCACCGATGCCTTGCAGATGCTGGATCGCCCCGGAAATACCCACCGCGACATACACCCGCGCGGTGACCCAGGTACCGGACGCGCCGACCTGCCGATCACGCGCCATGAAGCCATCGTCCACCGCCACCCGCGAGGCGCCTTCGGTGGCGCCCAATGCGGCGGCAGTCTGGTGGAACAGCGCCCAGTCCTTGACCCCGTTACCACCGGAGAAAATGAACTCGGCTTCGGCCATTGGAATCGCCGCCGGATCGACAGCCACAGCGCCGAGATCTTCGATCCGCGACAAGCTGCGCGCGACGCTTGTGGATAACTCCACAGGCAATGCTTCGTGACGGGTTTCGCTGACAGGTTCCGCACATTCGGCCGAGGCCAGAATCAACCGCGCAACCGGACGGGCCAAATCCTGCAGGCCCGCGCCAGCGCGGCCGATGCACTGCTGATCCTTGACCTGCCACACGCGTGTCGCCGGGCGTTCGCCCAACGCCGCAGCAAAGCGCCGACCCAGTTCACCGCCACCGCTGCGGTTGTCCGGCAGCAGCCAGTGACGCGGGTTGAACTGGTTATCCACAGCGCGCAAACCCTGCACGCGTTGCTCCGGTGCATAACCGCTGAATGCTTCGCCCTCCAGCACCAGCAAGCGATCAACGCCTGCGGTGGCGAAGGCGTTTTCCTTGTGTTCGCCGAAGACCACGGCCAACACCGCGCCGTCCTTGCCGGCCAGTTGGTGGGCGAGGCCGAGCAAATCGCGGTCGTGGCTGCTCAAGCGGCCGCCGACCATGTCCGGCACCACGCTGATGTAGAACGCCGGGGCCGGCACTTGATGCAGCGGCAATTGCACTTCAACCGCGGCCGAGCGTTTGACCGCCCCGCCCTGCTGCGCACCACTGCGGTCAATACGTTTGATGCCGTTGGGGCCAATGAAACCGATGCCGTGCAGGTTCTTGCGGATGACGCCGTTGGGCCCCATCCAGCTGTGTTGCGCCGGTTGCATGGCCGCGTGCAGCGGATGCAGACGGTTACGCGCAATCCATTCGGCGCGCGGGTCGCGGCGGATAATGTCGCTCATCAGTGGGCCTCCGCAGGTTCACGTTTGGCCGGCATAGTCGGCTTGCCTGGTGCGGCGTCTTCGAGCAGCGCGTCGGCCACCAGTTCGGCGATGTCCTTGATCAGCGGACGTGGTTCAACCACGCCTTCGAGCATCGCCGTGCACTGTGGACAACCCACGGCCACAAGCTCGGCGCCGGTCTCGCGGATGTCGTCCATACGCATGTCGGGGATCCGCTGCTTGCCCGGAATGTCGGTGATCGGTGCGCCGCCACCGCCGCCGCAGCAGCGCGAACGAAAGCCCGAACGTTGCATCTCTTTGACTTCGATACCCAGCGCACGCAGCACTTCACGCGGCGCCTCGTACTCACCGTTGTAGCGGCCGAGGTAGCACGGATCGTGATAGGTCACGCTGTTGCCTTTGTGCTGACCGAGGTTGAGCGCGCCAGCCTGAATGATTTCCGCCATGTAAGTGCTGTGATGCTGCACCAGGTAGTTGCCATCGAAGGCGCCGTATTCGTTTTTCAGTACATGGAAACTGTGCGGATCGCAGGTGACGATGCGGTTGAAGCTGTATTTGGCCAGGGTCTGGATGTTGCGTTTGGCGAGCAACTGGAAGGTGGCTTCATCACCCAGACGACGAGCAACGTCTCCGCTGTCGCGCTCTTCCAGGCCCAACACAGCGAAGTCGATTTTCGCTGCTTTCAGCACTTTGACGAACGCACGCAGGGTGCGTTGGTTGCGCATGTCGAAAGCGCCGTCGCCGACCCAGAACAGCACGTCGGTGGATTTCTTCTCGCTGAGCAGATTGAGGTTCAAATCCGCCGCCCAGTTCATCCGCCCGCCCGGGGCGAAACCGCCGGGGTTGTCGGTGGCGATAAGATTTTCCAGGACTTCGGCGCCCTTGTTCGGCGTCGCGCCTTTTTCCAGCGTGAGGTGACGGCGCATGTCGACGATGGCGTCGACGTGCTCGATCATCATCGGGCACTCCTCGACGCAGGCGCGGCACGTGGTGCACGACCACAGGGTTTCGGCATCGACCAGACCGTTGACAATTGGTTGATGCGGATTGCCGCTGTGTTCGCCCACAGGCTTGCCCGGATAGGGACTACCGGCGAAGTTGGCATCGGTGCCGCCAGCGAGGCCGACGACCATGTCCTGAATCAGTTTCTTCGGGTTCAGCGGCTGGCCGGCAGCGAAGGCCGGGCACGCCGCTTCGCACTTGCCGCACTGCACGCAAGCGTCGAAACCGAGCAACTGGTTCCAGGTGAAATCCTTGGGTTTTTCCACGCCTAGCGGCGCGGAGGGATCGTTGAGATCCAGCGGTCTCAAACCGGTGGAACGACCGCCACCAAAACGTTCGGCGCGACGGTGCCAGGCCAGGTGCAGCGCACCGGCAAAGGCGTGCTTCATCGGCCCGCCCCAAGTCATGCCGAAGAACAACTCCGACACACCCCACAGCACACCGACGCCGAGAATCACCGCCAATATCCAGCCGCCGAAGTTTTCCGGAAGGATTCCGGCCACCGGCAAGGTCACTAGAAAGAACGACGCCGAGAACGCCAGCAGGCTTTTCGGCAAGCGCATCCACGGGCCTTTCGACAACCGTGCCGGCGGGTTGCGCCGACGCAGGTAAACGAAGATCGCACCGACGAACATCACGGTTGTCATCAGCAGCAAGGCGTAACCGAGGATGCGGTTATGCAGGCCGAAACCATGCACCAGAATCGCCAGCACAATCGACGCCACCGCACCACCGGCCGTGGCCACGTGGGTGTTGGCGATGTATTTGTCCCGCGCCACCACATGGTGCAAGTCGACCATGTAGCGCTTGGGCATGGCGAACAGGCCACCGATCAGGTCGACCTTCGAGGCCCGGCCCCGACGCCACATCGCTACCCGCCGCAACGCGCCGAGGACACCAAGGCCCAGGGCGGCGAACAACAGGATTGGAAGAAGGGTGTTCAACATAGGTGAAGCTCCCACCAGTACAGCCTGGAGAAACACGGTCTGCATTACTGTGGGAGCGGGCTTGCTCGCGAAAGCGGTGGATCAGTCAGCTCATTTAGAACTGACAGAATGCATTCGCGAGCAAGCCCGCTCCCACAGGGGTCATGTGCAAGTCCTCAGAAGTCTTTGCACAACCGCAGGGCGTCGTAGATCGCAGCGTGGGTATTTCGCTGCGCCACGCAATCGCCGATGCGGAACAGCAAGTAGCCGTCTCCGGCGGTGCTCAGCGAAGGCTGCGGCTTGATCGCGAACAGTGCGTCGATGTCGATCTGACCCTTGTTGCGCGAACCGTCCTTAAGCCCGTAATACAGCTCTTCGTCCGGGCGCACGCCGTTTTCCACCACCACTTGATCGACCACTCGCTCCTCTTTGGCGCCGGTGTATTCGTTCTCCAGCACGGCGATGAGTTTGTCGCCTTCGCGGTAGACCTTCTCCAGCATCATGTCGCCAGTCATGATCACTTCTTTCGGGTACATGCTGCGGTAGTAGGTCGGGAACGACGTACCGCCGATGGCCACGCCCGGTTTGATGTCGTCGGTGACGATCTCGACCTGGCTGCCCTTGTCGGCGAGGAAGTCGGCAACCGACATCCCGGTGAACTCGCAAATGGTGTCGTAGACCAACACGTTCTTGCCCGGCGCGACTTTGCCGTCGAGCACGTCCCAGCTGCTGACCACCAGCCCTTCGGCGGCGCCCCAGTGTTCGTTCTGCTCAAGGAACGGATGCCCACCCACCGCCAGCACCACCACATCCGGACGCAGATCGAGGATGGTCGCCGCGTCGGCAGCAGTGCCCAGGCGCAGGTCGACTTTCAGCCGCGCCAGTTCCAGCTGGAACCAGCGGGTGATACCCGCAATCTGGTCACGCTGTGGTGCTTTCGACGCCGTGGTGATCTGCCCGCCGATGAATTCTTTTTTCTCGAACAGGGTCACGTCGTGGCCTCGTTCGGCCGCAACACGCGCGGCCTCCATCCCGGCCGGACCGGCGCCGACCACCACCACTTTGCGTTTGACGCCCGTGGACTTCTCGATGATGTGCGGCACGCCCATGTATTCACGGGACGTCGCGGCGTTCTGGATGCACAGCACATCCAGCCCTTGATACTGGCGGTCGATGCAGTAGTTGGCGCCGACGCACTGTTTGATCTGGTCGATCTGGCCCATCTTGATCTTGGCGATCAGGTGCGGGTCAGCGATGTGCGCGCGGGTCATGCCGACCATGTCGACGTAACCGCCTTCGAGAATGCGCGTGGCCTGGTTTGGGTCCTTGATGTTCTGCGCGTGCAGCACCGGGGCCTTGACCACTTCCTTGATACCGGCAGCCAGGTGCAGGAACGGCTCCGGTGGATAACTCATGTTGGGGATTACGTTGGCCAGGGTGTTGTGGGTGTCGCAACCCGAACCGACCACGCCGATGAAGTCGATCATCCCGGTGTCGTCGTAATACTTGGCGATCTGCTTCATGTCTTCGTGGGACAAGCCGTCCGGGTGGAACTCGTCCCCGCACAGACGAATGCCGACGCAGAAATCGTCGCCGACTTCCTTGCGCACAGCCTTGAGCACTTCAAGGCCGAAACGCATGCGGTTCTCGAAGCTGCCACCCCATTCATCGGTACGCTTGTTGACGCGCGGGCTCCAGAACTGGTCGATCATGTGCTGGTGCACGGCGGACAGTTCAACGCCGTCCAGACCACCGGCCTTGGCGCGCGCGGCAGCGGTGGCGTAGTTGCCGATCACCCGCCAGATTTCTTCCGGCTCGATGGTTTTGCAGGTCGCGCGGTGTACTGGCTCACGGATGCCCGACGGCGACAGCAGGGTCGGCCAATGCTCGCCGTCCCAGCGCGAGCGGCGGCCCATGTGGGTAATCTGGATCATGATCTTGGCGCCATGCTTGTGCATGGCGTCGGCCAGATTCTGGAAGTGCGGGATGATCCGGTCGTCCGCCAGGTTGACCGACTTCCACCAGCCTTGCGGGCTGTCGATGGCCACACTGGAGGAGCCGCCGCAAATCGCCAGGCCGATGCCGCCCTTGGCTTTCTCTTCGTAGTATTTGACGTAGCGATCGGTGGTCATGCCGCCGTCGGTCGCGTAGACCTCGGCGTGCGCGGTACTGAGCACGCGGTTGCGGATGGTCAGTTTGCCGATCTGGATCGGCTGGAACATTGCTTCGAAAGCCATGGCGGGTTCCTCGACTTACAACGGCTTGACGGTGAACAGGCCGTCGTCGTGGCCTTCTTCGGAGCCACCGTAGACTTGCTCGGCAACCGTGCGAATCTTGCTGCCGCGCGCCTCAAGAATCTGATCCATGGCCCCGGCAAACCAACCGGTGAACATGTAGTCGACCTTGCGCCCGACCTTGCCGTAGACGTAGACGAACGCCGAGTGTTCGAGCTTGACGCCGGCGGTGCCTTTGTCGAGGTCGATGTCCTGGATCTTGAACAGGCCCCAGCCGCGTTGCGACAGACGCTTCATGTAATGCTCGAACACCGCAACGCCTTCCAGGCCGTGGCATTCGGCTTCTTTTTCACACCAGTACCAGGCGGACTTGTAGCCGGCCTTGTAGAGGATTTCGGCGTAGGCGTCGGCGCCCAGCACTTCCTCGATACCCATGTGGTTGTTGACGAAAAAGTGGCGCGGCACGTACAGCATTGGCAGGGCGTCGGAGGTCCAGACACCGGTTTCGCTGTCGACTTCGATTGGCAATTGCGGGGCGATCTTGGCCATGGAAACTTAACTCCAGAAAATTCGGTTTGTTGCCCCCGGCGCGGACGGCCGGGGGAAAGGATTCAGCAGTGCGGTGGCTTATTCGCCCCAGACGTCTTTCAGGACGTTGACCCAGTTTTCGCCCATGATCTTGCGCACCACACGCTCGGGGTGGCCGCGCTTGAGCAGGGTTTCGGTCAGGTTCGGGAACTCGCCGACGGTGCGGATGCCCAGCGGGTTGATGATCTTGCCGAAGCTGGTCAGACGGCGGGCATAGCCCTTGTCGTGGGTCAGGTATTCGAAGAAGTCCTGGCCATGGCCCTGGGTGAAATCGGTGCCGATGCCGATGGCGTCTTCGCCGACGATGTTCATCACGTATTCGATGGCTTCTGCGTAATCGTCGATGGTCGAGTCGATGCCCTTGGCGAGGAACGGCGCGAACATGGTCACGCCGACAAAACCGCCGTGGTCGGCAATGAACTTCAGCTCTTCATCGGACTTGTTGCGCGGGTGCTCTTTAAGACCCGACGGCAGGCAGTGGGAATAGCAGACCGGTTTTTTCGATTCGAGGATGACTTCCTCGGACGTCTTGGAACCGACGTGGGACAGGTCGCACATCACGCCAACACGGTTCATCTCGGCAACGATCTCGCGACCAAAGCCCGACAGGCCGCCGTCACGCTCGTAGCAACCGGTGCCAACCAGGTTCTGGGTGTTGTAGCACATCTGCACGATGCCGACGCCGAGCTGCTTGAACACCTCGACATAGCCGATCTGGTCTTCAAACGCGTGGGCATTCTGGAAACCGAAGAGGATGCCGGTCTTGCCCTGTTCCTTGGCTTTGCGGATGTCGGCGGTGGTGCGCACGGGCATTACCAGGTCGCTGTTGTCGCGGATCAGCTTCTGGCTGGCAGCGATGTTGTTCACGGTCGCCTGAAAGCCTTCCCACACCGACACCGTGCAGTTGGCCGCCGTCAGACCGCCCTTGCGCATGTCTTCGAACAGCTCGCGGTTCCATTTGGCAATGATCAGACCGTCGATAACGATGCTGTCGGCGTGTAATTCGGCTGGGCTCATCAGGCGTCCCCTTATTGGCGATTCATGCGCCGAATCGTCTGCCGGCGCTTTGGGGCCAGCATATGCCTCGGTGCCGGGGCGACCGGGTGCAAAAACGACAGGGGAATTGCCGAAAGCGTCAATCCGCGACAAAGGGTCATCAAGCGGCCCGACCGGCCACCTGTTCAAGCCCGCCAGCTTGAGCCAGAATCTCCGGCATCGTGAAAACACCACTGGATTAGAGCGGCGACATCAATGAAATCGATCTTCCTGGCTTTGGCACTGATTGCGACCGGCGTACACGCCGCCGAAGAGTCCGACAACAACCCGTGCGACGCGGTGGAAAACGACGTCCAGACCCTGGAATGCTCGACCTACAGCCGCACCGCCGCCGAAGACCTGCTCAAGGACAACTACGCCAGCCTCAACGAACGCATGCAGACCGCGTACGGCAAGAACCCGACGCAATTGGCTGACATCAGCGCCAAACTCAAGACCGCCCAGCAGCAATGGTTGAAGACGCGGGATGCCGATTGCGCGGTGGAAGCATTCCCGGCCACCGAAGGCAGCAAGGCGTTCAAGATTGCGCAGAATGACTGCGTGGCGCGGATGAGTGATGAACGGTCGGAGTTTTTGGAGTCGATTGGGCAGGAGTGATTCGGGAAGTTCGGCAACATGCCGACAAACGTTGTTGATTGGCCGACTGGATAATATAAGTAAAGATTCGAAGATCTTATAAAAGACTTATATTTCCAGCGCCATGAATCAATCTGCCGACATCCAAATCATCAACGATGCCGAGGGCAACCCCGCCTTCGTAGTCATTCCCTACGCTCAATACGTCGCACAGAAAATGCAGCCCGATCTGATCCCGCATGAGGTGGTCAGTCGCATGGTCGACGGGGCGACACCGATCCGTGCCTGGCGCGAGCACCTGAACCTGACTCAGAAAGAAGTGGCGAAACGTCTGGGAATTTCCCAGCCGGCGTTCGCTCAACAAGAAACAGTAGCGAAGCCACGCAAGGCAACCCGCGAGAAAATTGCAGCAGCATTCGGCATCACGGCCAATCAACTTGAGTTGTAGCCTGCCCTCTTCATTCAAAGGAATTCCCATGAACATCTGCGGCATCGAAATCAAAGGCAGCGAAGCGATCATCGCCGTGGCCGCTCTCGACGGTTCGACCCTGAGTCACGTCGCCCTCAGCACCAAGAAAATCGCCCTGGACGATGACGACGAGGCGGCCAACGTCAAACGCTTCGCCGCGCAGGTGGCGTCGTTTGTGCGGGAGAACTCGATTGACCGGATTGCGATCAAGAAGCGCAGCAAGAAGGGCGAGTTTGCCGGTGGGCCGACGACCTTCAAGATTGAAGGCGTATTTCAGCTGCTCGATGGTTGCGAGGTGACGTTGTTGTCGCCGCAGACGATCAATGCGCAGGCCAAGAAGCACAACTTCGAGCTGCCGGCGACGCTGAACAAGTATCAGCATGAGGCTTACAAAGCGGCGTGTTCGGCGTTGGTGAAGAAGTAATCCGATTTTCCAGACGACACAAACCAACTGTGGGAGCGAGCCTGCTCGCGAATGCAATCTGTCAGTCGACATTGGTGTTGAATGAAACACCGCATTCGCGAGCAAGCCCGCTCCCACATTTGGATTTGTGTGATCCATTCAGGCCTGGGCGGTACGGCGGTCTTCTCTCGGACAACGGGCGAACCGTGCGCGATAGCTGCGGGTGAAGTAGGACGGTGATTCAAAACCACAGGCAATGCTGACCTCGAGCACGCTCATGTCGGTCTGGCGCAGTAGCTGCCGGGCCTTTTCCAGCCTTAAGCGCAGATAGAAATTGCTCGGCGTATCGTTCAGATGCAGCCGGAACAAGCGCTCCAGTTGCCGCCGCGTCACCTTGATCGATTCCGCCAGTTGCAGCGTGGTCAGCGGCGGTTCGCTGTGCTGCTCCATCTCGCCAATCACCTGAACCAGCTTCTTGTTGCTGATGCCGTAGCGCGTGGCAACTTCCATACGCTGGTGGTCTTTGCGTGGACGGATGCGCCCCAACACGAACTGCTCGCTGACCTGGATCGCCAGTTGCGGGCCGTGGGCCTGGGCGATCAGGTCGAGCATCAAATCGATGGACGCCGTGCCACCGGCCGAGGTGATGCGTCGACGGTCGATCTCGAACAGCTCCTGGGTCACGCTGAGCTGTGGATAAGATTCCTTGAAGGCGTCGATGGCTTCCCAATGCAGGGTCAGGCGATGGCCGTCGAGCAGGCCAGCCTCGGCGAGGACGAAGCTGCCGGTGTCGATGGCGCCGAGGGTGACGCCTTCGTTATCGAGACGGCGCAGCCAGTGCTCCAGCGTCGGGGTGGCGAACTTCAGCGGTTCGAAGCCGGCCACCACCAACAGCGTCGCGCCTTTCTTCAGCGGTTCCAGCGCTGCGTCGGCGTTGACCGACATGCCGTTACTCGCCAGCACCGCCCCGCCGTCAGCGCTCAGCACATGCCAGCGGTACAACTCGCCACGAAAGCGGTTGGCCACGCGCAGCGGTTCGATCGCAGAGATGAAGCCGATGGCGGAGAAGCCCGGCATCAGCAAGAAGTAGAAATCCTGGGACATGTGCGCACTCGATTCGCGGGTAACGAAAGGGAGGGTAGCGTGGATCGTTGATACGCCGATTGTCGTCAGCGTTCAAGCGCACAGGTCGCTACAGTGCAAATGCCAGTCGCCGCAGTGCGCTTTCACGGGGGCATTGCTGCGTAACTTGGCATCATCGGCGCATCAGACGCCGGAACTCACAATAAACGACCTGCCGAGGAACCCGACATGAAACGACTGATCAGCAGCTGTGTTCTTGCACTCAGCGGTACCGCTTTCTTGAGCGCCAGCGTCATGGCGGCCGAACCCGCCTCGTGCCAGAACGTACGCATGGGCGTGGTCAACTGGACCGACGTGATCGCCACCAGTGCCATGACCCAGGTGCTGCTCGACGGCCTCGGCTACAGCACCAAACAAACCAGCGCGTCCCAGCAAATCATCTTCGCCGGGATTCGCGACCAGCGTCTGGACCTGTTCCTCGGCTACTGGAACCCGCTGATGACCCAGACCATCACCCCGTTCGTCGACGCCAATCAGGTCAAAGTCCTCGACGCACCGAGCCTGAAGGACGCCCGCGCCACCCTCGCCGTGCCGACCTATCTGGCCGACAAAGGCCTGAAAACCTTCGCCGACATTGCCAAATTCGAAAAAGAACTGGGCGGCAAGATCTACGGCATAGAGCCGGGTTCGGGCGCCAACACCCAGATCAAGGCGATGATCAGCAAGAACCAGTTTGGCCTCGGCAAGTTCCAGCTGGTCGAGTCCAGCGAGGCCGGGATGCTCGCCGCCGTCGATCGCGCCGTACGCCGCAAAGAGGCCGTGGTGTTCTTCGGCTGGGCGCCGCACCCGATGAACGTCAACGTCAAGATGACCTACCTCACCGGTAGCGACGACGCCCTCGGCCCGAATGAAGGCATGGCCACCGTGTGGACCGTGACCGCGCCGAAATACGCCGAGCAATGCCCGAACATCGGTCGCCTGCTGACCAACCTGACGTTCACCGCCGAAGACGAGAGCCGGATGATGCAGCCACTGCTCGATCACAAGGACGCCTTCGAATCAGCGAAGCAGTGGCTCAAGGATCACCCCGAAGACAAGCAACGCTGGCTCGAAGGTGTGACCACGTTTGACGGCAAACCGGCCGCAGAGAACCTGCAACTGACCAGCCAGTAAATCCCCCCTGAATCCCCGCTTCGCAGCCCGCCAAGGGCTGCGGACAGACCCATCACGCCTGAAGGAAACCGCACCATGAATCACGACGTCATCATCACCTGCGCACTCACCGGTGCTGGCGACACGACCGCCAGGAGCCCCCACGTGCCGGTCACCCCGAAACAGATCGCCGCCGCCGCCGTGGAAGCGGCCAAGGCTGGCGCCACCGTCGTGCACTGCCATGTGCGCGATCCGCAGACCGGCAAGTTCAGCCGTGACGTGGCGCTGTACCGCGAAGTGATGGAGCGCATCCGCGAGGCGGACGTCGACATCATCGTCAACCTCACCGCCGGCATGGGCGGCGACCTGGAGATCGGTGCTGGCGAGAACCCGATGGAGTTCGGCCCGAATACTGATCTGGTCGGCCCACTGACACGTTTGGCTCACGTTGAAGAGCTGCTGCCGGAAATCTGCACGCTCGATTGCGGCACCCTCAACTTTGGCGATGGCGACACCATTTACGTCTCGACCCCGGCGCAGCTGCGGGCGGGCGCCAAGCGCATTACCGAGCTGGGCGTTAAAGCCGAACTGGAAATTTTCGACACCGGTCACCTGTGGTTTGCCAAGCAGATGATCAAGGAAGGCTTGCTCGATAACCCGCTATTCCAGCTGTGTCTGGGCATCCCGTGGGGCGCGCCGGCCGACACCACCACCATGAAAGCCATGGTCGACAACCTGCCGGCTGACGCGGTGTGGGCGGGGTTCGGCATCGGTCGGATGCAGATGCCGATGGCCGCGCAAGCGGTGTTGCTCGGCGGCAACGTGCGGGTCGGCCTGGAAGACAACCTGTGGCTGGACAAGGGTGTGCTGGCGACCAACGGCCAACTCGTTGAGCGCGCCACCGAGATCCTCAGCCGCCTCGGCGCGCGCGTACTCACGCCTGCCGAAGGCCGCAAGAAAATGGGCCTGACCCAGCGCGGCTGAACGAACTCACCTCAAAAGCCTGTGGGAGCGAGCCTGCTCGCGAAGAGGCCCGTACATCCGAAGCATCTTCATCAGCAGAGCCACCGCTTTCGCGAGCAGGCTCGCTCCCACAGTTGATCGCCGAACTATTCAGGAATGTCGCCATGAGCTTTATCACCGAAATCAAAACCTTCGCCGCGCTGGGCAGCGGTGTCATCGGCAGCGGCTGGGTGGCTCGCGCCCTCGCCCACGGCCTCGATGTCGTGGCCTGGGATCCGGCGCCCGGCGCTGAAGCGGCCCTGCGCAAACGCGTGGCCAATGCCTGGGGTGCGCTGGAGAAAAACGGTCTGGCGCCGGGGGCGTCACAAGATCGCCTGCGCTTTGTCGCGACCATCGAAGAATGCGTACGTGATGCCGATTTCATTCAGGAAAGCGCCCCGGAACGGCTGGAACTGAAGCTTGAGCTGCACAGCAAAATCAGTGCAGCGGCAAAACCCAACGCACTGATCGGCTCCAGCACGTCGGGCCTGCTGCCGAGCGAGTTCTACGAGAGCTCGACCCACCCCGAGCGCTGCGTGGTCGGGCATCCGTTCAACCCGGTGTACCTGCTGCCTCTAGTCGAAGTAGTCGGCGGCAAAAACACCGCGCCCGAGGCCGTGCAAGCGGCGATGAACGTCTACGAATCCCTCGGCATGCGCCCGCTGCATGTACGCAAGGAAGTGCCGGGGTTTATTGCCGACCGTCTGCTCGAAGCGCTGTGGCGCGAGGCGCTGCACCTGGTCAACGACGGTGTGGCGACTACCGGCGAGATCGATGATGCGATCCGCTTTGGCGCCGGTTTGCGCTGGTCATTCATGGGTACGTTTTTGACTTACACGCTGGCCGGTGGTGATGCCGGGATGCGCCATTTCATGTCGCAATTCGGCCCGGCGTTGCAATTGCCGTGGACCTATCTGCCGGCGCCGGAGCTGACTGACAAGTTGATTGATGACGTGGTGGCTGGCACCAGCGAGCAGTTGGGCGAACGTAGTATTTCAGCATTGGAGCGCTATCGTGATGATTGCCTGCTGGCGGTACTGGAAGCGGTGAAGGCGACCAAGGAAAAGCATGGGATGCGTTTTAACGAGTAGGCCTTGCTCAGCCGTTCCGGCCCCTTCGCGAGCAGGCTCGCTCCCACATTTGGAATGCAATCCCCTGTGGGAGCGAGCCTGCTCGCGAAGACGGCGGCCCAGACACCACTTATGTTGGACCAGATACCATGCCCAGCCTCACCACCTACCAAACCACCATCATCCCCGACTGGGTCGACTACAACGGCCACTTGCGCGACGCCTTCTACCTGCTGATCTTCAGCTACGCCACCGACGCCCTGATGGACCGTCTCGGCATGGACAGCAACAACCGCGAAGCCAGCGGCCACTCGCTGTTCACCCTGGAACTGCACCTCAATTACCTGCACGAGGTAAAGCTCGACACCGCCGTCGAAGTGCGCACGCAAATCATCGGCCACGACAGCAAACGCCTGCACCTCTATCACAGCCTGCACAAGGTCGCAGATCAGCAGGAACTGGCCGGCAACGAGCAAATGTTGCTCCACGTCGACCTCGCAGGCCCGCGTTCGGCGCCTTTCAGTACCGACACCCTCAGCCGCCTGCAAGCCATCGTCGCCGAGCAGGCCGACCTGCCCGCCCCGGCTTACATCGGCCGCGTGATCGCGCTGCCGGCACCGCGATAAACGCAGGCAAAAAAACCCCGATACCAGCCGTGACTGGATCGGGGCGAACATACCTTTGAGGAGCTTGCGCGGCGAGGGTGACCAAACCTTCGTAAAGCGAGCTGAGTCCAGTGTGCCGACTCCCCTCCCTGACGAGTTAGCCGAAAACGACCTGTTCATAGTCGTCTCAGCCACTGCGACAAATCGCCCTTGCCGTCACCGCACGCGACTACCAGAATCGAGCAACGACCTCCGATGCCGAAGAAGGATTTGCGTGATGATGTACGCCGATTTGATTGACCAGGAAGATCTGTTGGGCCAGCTCAAGTCACTGGGTTTTCAAGTGCCGAGCGGCTCCACGGCCGAGCAGGCCTGTGAGTGTGCGGTGCGTGGGCTGGATAACGTTCGCGCGTCTGAGCTGCGCAAGATGGTCAAGGACATGTACACCAGTGGCGCGAGCATTCAGCCGGCGGTGCGTCAGGCGATCGACAAACAGTTGTTGCCAGCGTTAGCGGAGTACCAGCAAAGCCATAGCGCCTGATAAATCCATTCGCGAGCAGGCTCGCTCCCACATTTGACAGAATTCTCATGGAAGAACTCGGTTAAAGGTGGGAGCGAGCCTGCTCGCGAAGAACGATGACTCGCTCTACAGCCTTACACTGGCAAACGTCGACTCGTTCCGCGCCTGGCTCAACGCCGACATCGGCCCCGACAGCGGCGACATCACGATTGCCTGAGGCAACGGCAGCATCGCCACCTGTTGAGTCGTGTTGGAACCGACACGCTCGTCACGCGGCGGAATGCCGAAGTATTCGCGGTAGCACTTGGAAAAGTGCGGCGTCGACACGAAGCCACACACCGAAGCCACTTCGATGATCGACATCGGCGTCTGCTTGAGCAGTTGCCGGGCGCGGATCAGACGCAGTTTCAGGTAGTAGCGGGACGGCGAGCAGTGCAGGTATTTCTGGAACAGGCGCTCGAGCTGGCGACGCGACACGGCGACGTACACTGCCAGCTCGTCCAGATCGATCGGCTCTTCCAGATTGGCTTCCATCAGCGCGACGATTTCCTGCAGCTTCGGCTGGTTGGTGCCGAGCATGTGCTTGAGCGGCACGCGCTGGTGATCCTGTTCATTGCGGATGCGCTCGTAGACGAACATCTCGGAGATCGCGGCGGACAGTTCACGGCCGTGATCGCGGCTGATCAGGTGCAGCATCATGTCCAGCGGCGCGGTGCCGCCGGAGCTGGTGAAACGGTTACGGTCGAGGGTGAACAAGCGAGTGCTCATCGCAACGCGCGGGAAAGCTTCCTGCATCGCCGCAAGACATTCCCAGTGCACGCTGCAATCGAACCCGTCGAGCAGGCCGGCGCAGGCCAGCGCCCAACTGCCGGTACACACGGCGCCGAGACGCTTCGACTGGCGCGCCTGGCTTTGCAGCCACGAGACGTGCTCACGGGTAACGGTGCGCTGGATGCCGATGCCACCACAGACGATCACGGTGTCCAGCGGCGGCGCTTTGTGCATGGAGGCGTCGGGGGTGATTTGCAGACCGTCACTGGCCCACACCTGACCGCCATCGACGGTAAGGGTGCTCCAGCGATACAGCTCGCGACCGGACAATTGGTTGGCCATGCGTAGCGGTTCAACCGCAGAGGCCAGAGAAATAAGCGTGAAATTGTCCAGCAGCAGAAAGCCGATGGATTGAGGCGCACGGTTCTGGGGTTGGGCCCCGGAGTTGAACGACGTCATCGCGGTATCTCCTCACACAAAGCGGGTGATGGCCTCAGGCGGAGGCTCTTGTTATTGCCGCGTGCTCATGCGGGAGACGGGCTTTGTTATGACAGAGCAATTGCCATGCCTAAAATTGAATGGCCGTTCAATAACTCCTGAAAACGACGTCGCGACGTGTCTATTCGAGACGTCCGACGAAAAGCATTTCGAAGTGCCATCAGCGATGGCGAATGCCCTGCTCCGTTGCCTGTGAGCAAATCGGTAGCACTTGTGGGAACGGGCCTGCGCGCAGTTTGCGGGGGAGTGTCACCCAAGGCACGGGTGACGGACGGTAGGGTGTGCTGATTGCCTGTTACAGGTGGGAAAAACTCTTATCTGATTGCGACGCGCTAAAAGGTGGCGTGTTTGATTACCGTGTTCACTTGGTGAGCAGTTTTGACTGGTCTGGCCCCTTCGCGAGCAGGCTCGCTCCCACATTGGACCCTGGCGTTCACACATTTTGTGTTCACTGGAGATCTACTGTGGGAGCGGGCTTGCTCGCGAAGAATTCAACTCGGTGCTGCTGACTCAGCACTCAACCGCGCTGACCGCCAACCCACCGCGCGACGTCTCTTTATATTTGTCATGCATGTCGGCCCCGGTATCACGCATGGTGCGGATCACCCGATCCAGCGAAATAAAATGCTGACCATCGCCACGCAACGCCATTTGCGCCGCGTTAATCGCTTTCACCGCCGCAATCGCATTGCGCTCGATGCACGGCACTTGCACCAGCCCGCCCACCGGATCGCAGGTCAGCCCGAGGTTATGTTCCAGGCCAATCTCCGCCGCGTTGCACAACTGCTCCGGCGTGGCGCCAAGAATCTCCGCCAGGCCCGCCGCCGCCATCGCGCAGGCCGAGCCGACCTCGCCCTGACAGCCAACTTCGGCGCCCGAGATCGACGCATTCTTCTTGCACAGAATCCCCACCGCCGCCGCGCCCAATAAGTAGTCGACTACGTTGGCGTCGGTGACCGCTTCACTGAACTTCATAAAGTAGTGCAACACCGCCGGAATGATCCCCGCCGCGCCGTTGGTCGGTGCCGTGACCATGCGCCCGCCGGCAGCATTTTCTTCATTCACGGCGAGGGCAAACAGGTTGACCCACTCCATCGCACTCAGCGTCGAGCCGATCACATTGGGCTTACCCAATTCCTGAAGACTGCGATGCAACTTCGCCGCACGCCGCCGCACATTCAAACCGCCAGGCAGGATGCCTTCGTGTTTGAGGCCCTGCTCAACGCAATCCTGCATAGCCCGCCACAGTTTCATCAATCCGGCGCGAATCTCTTCTTCACTGCGCCAGACCTTCTCGTTGGCCATCATCAATTCGGCAACGCGCAGGTTGTTGTTTTTGCACAGCTCCAGCAGCTCGACGGCGCTGGAAAAGTCATAAGGCAACTCGGTGCGATCCAGATCGACCACACCGCTGGACGCCTGCGCCTCATCTACGACAAAACCGCCGCCGACTGAATAGTAGGTGTCGCGATGCAACTCACCGTGATCGCCTTCGGCAACCAAGGTCATGGCGTTGGGGTGAAACGGCAGGTTTTCGTCAATCAGACGCATGTCGCGGGCCCAGACAAACGGCACCGACAGGCGACCATCCAGAAGAAGGGTGTGGGTTTCACGCAAAGCCTGGATGCGCGGGCCGATCTGCGAAGGGTCGATGGCGTCCGGCCATTCGCCCATCAGGCCCATGATCACCGCGTTGTCGCTGCCGTGCCCGATGCCGGTGGCCGACAGCGAACCGAACAGTTGCACTTCGATACGGCGCACGTGCTCCAACTGATGCTTGCTGCGAAGCGACTCGACAAACAATGCCGCGGCGCGCATTGGCCCGACGGTGTGGGAACTGGAAGGGCCGATGCCGATTTTGAACAGGTCGAAAACGCTGATAGCCATTGCTGCAGAGCTCCTGAGAATGCCGATCCGGGGCGTGAAGCGCCCCTTGGCGGAGCTGCTACGCTCAAGCTGCGATCCGCCGGAATGCCGGCATCATCAGGCTTTTGTCGGGCCGTACGGCGTCTGACACCGACGCACTCATGCCCACTAACGCCGTAGCGCTTTCGCCCTTGGTTTTCGCCGTTTTTATGCGGTTCAGATGGCCAGACGGGGCCAAAAAAAGCTGTAAACGACGTCACTGACACTGGATGCGACCATCCCTGTACTGGATACGACGCCCCCTGTAGGCGTCAGATTTTCACTGGTACATGATCGTTATGACTCGATTGCAAGGCGCCGTGGTAGAGCTGTCTCCAGAACGCCATCCAACCGCAACCTATAAGTGCGGTGGTCCACAGTCGGAACACTGCCAAAAAAAACACCAAGGAGTCCATCCATGAAAGGTTCCCCGTCGTTGTTGTTGGCCGCCATGCTGAGTCTGCCGTTACTGGCTCAAGCCGCAGAACCGGCGCAGTGCAGTACCGTTAACTTCTCCGATGTCGGCTGGACCGACATCACCGCGACCACCGCAACCACCTCCGTCGTGCTCAACGCCCTCGGCTACAAGACCAAGACCACCATGATCTCCGTGCCCGTGACCTACAAGTCGCTGGCCGACGGCAAGAACATGGACGTGTTCCTCGGCAACTGGATGCCGACCATGGAAAACGACATCAAGGCCTACCGCGACGCCGGCACCGTGGAAACCGTGCGCACCAACCTCACGGGCGCCAAGTACACCCTCGCCGTACCCCAAGCCCTGTACGACAAAGGTCTGCATGACTTCGCCGACATCGCCAAATTCAAGAAAGAACTCGACGGCAAGATCTACGGCATCGAGCCTGGCAACGACGGCAACCGTCTGATCCAGAGCATGATCGACAAGGACGCCTTCGGCCTGAAAACCGCCGGCTTCAAAGTCGTCGAATCCTCCGAAGCGGGCATGCTCTCGCAGGTTGACCGTGCTTCTCGCCGTGGCACCGAAGTGGTGTTC
Organism: Pseudomonas sp. Irchel 3E19; assembly: GCF_900187585.1. Taxonomy (NCBI): domain Bacteria; kingdom Pseudomonadati; phylum Pseudomonadota; class Gammaproteobacteria; order Pseudomonadales; family Pseudomonadaceae; genus Pseudomonas; species Pseudomonas sp. Irchel 3E19. The sequence goes on along the minus strand of NZ_FYDT01000001.1, from coordinate 282,070 downwards.
CTCGGCTGGGCGCCGCACCCGATGAACAAGCGCTTCAAGATCCAGTACCTGACCGGTGGTGACGAATTCTTCGGCCCTGATTTCGGTGCCGCGACCGTGGCGACCAACACCCGCAAGGGTTACACCACCGAATGCAGCAACGTCGGCCAGTTGCTGAAGAACCTGGAGTTCACCGTCGACATGGAAAGTGAACTGATGGGCAACATCCTCGACGACAAGATGAAGCCTGACGCGGCCGCCAAGGCTTGGCTGAAAAAGAATCCACAGGTGCTAGATACCTGGCTCGCTGGCGTGACCACCATTGACGGTAAGCCTGGTCTTGCGGCCGTGAAAGCCAAACTGCAGTAATCGTTTATGCCGGGGGAGCCAGCTCCCCCGGGCTGTTTATTTCCTTGCATGCGGACGTTCACTACCATGCTGATTGATCAGAAAATACCTCTAGGCCAGTACATCGCGGGCTTCGTTGAATGGTTGACGCAACACGGCGCCAACACCTTCGACGCAATCGCCGTGACACTGGAAACGATGATCCACGGCGTGACGTTTGCGCTCACCTGGTTCAACCCTTTTGTCTTGATCGGCCTCATTGCCCTGCTCGCGCATTTCATCCAGCGCAAATGGGGGCTGACTGTTTTTGTGATTGTGTCCTTTCTGCTGATCCTCAATCTGGGGTACTGGCAGGAAACCATGGAAACCCTCGCCCAGGTCATGTTCGCGACCCTGGTCTGCGTGGTCATCGGCGTGCCGTTGGGCATCGTCGCCGCGCACAAACCGATGTTCTACACGGTGATGCGTCCGGTACTCGATCTGATGCAGACCGTACCGACCTTCGTTTACCTCATTCCTACCCTGACCCTTTTCGGGCTGGGTGTGGTGCCGGGCCTGATCTCCACGGTGGTGTTCGCCATCGCTGCGCCGATCCGCCTGACCTACCTGGGCATCCGCGATGTCCCGCAAGAACTGATGGACGCCGGCAAGGCCTTCGGCTGCTCGCGTCGCCAATTGCTCTCACGGATCGAACTGCCTCACGCCATGCCGAGCATCGCTGCCGGCATCACCCAGTGCATCATGCTGTCGTTGTCGATGGTGGTGATCGCGGCACTGGTGGGCGCCGACGGACTCGGCAAACCGGTGGTCAACGCACTGAACACTGCTGATATCGCCCTGGGCTTCGAAGCGGGCCTGGCGATCGTACTGCTGGCGATCATGCTCGACCGTATCTGCAAACAACCCGACGCTAAAGTAGGGGGTGACGCATGAGCATAATTCGCTTCGAAGACGTCGACGTAATCTTCTCCAAGGATCCACGCGAGGCGCTCAAGCTGCTGGATCAGGGCATGACCCGTAACGAGATCCTGAAAAAGACCGGTCAGATTGTCGGTGTGGAAAAGGCCAGTCTGGACATCAACAAAGGCGAAATCTGCGTGCTGATGGGCCTGTCCGGCTCCGGCAAGTCGAGCCTGCTGCGCTGCATCAACGGCCTCAACACTGTCAGTCGCGGCAAGCTGTTTGTCGAGCATGAAAACCGCCAGATCGACATCGCTTCCTGTACGCCTGCCGAGCTGAAAATGATGCGCACCAAACGCATCGCCATGGTGTTCCAGAAGTTCGCCCTGATGCCTTGGCTGACGGTGCGCGAGAACATCAGCTTCGGTCTGGAGATGCAGGGCCGCCCGGAGAAGGAACGGCGCAAGCTGGTCGACGAGAAACTCGAACTGGTGGGCCTTACCCAGTGGCGCAACAAGAAACCCGACGAACTCTCTGGCGGTATGCAGCAACGCGTGGGGCTGGCCCGGGCGCTGGCGATGGACGCCGACATTCTGCTGATGGACGAGCCGTTCTCGGCACTCGACCCGCTGATCCGCCAAGGCCTGCAGGATGAACTGCTGGAACTGCAACGCAAGCTAAGCAAAACCATTGTCTTCGTGAGTCACGACCTCGATGAGGCACTGAAACTCGGCAGCCGCATCGCGATCATGAAAGACGGGCGGATCATCCAGTACAGCGTGCCGGAAGAGATCGTGCTGAACCCGGCGGACGACTATGTGCGCACCTTCGTCGCCCACACCAATCCACTCAACGTACTGTGCGGGCGCAGCCTGATGCGCACGCTGGACAACTGCAAACGCATCAACGGTTCGGTGTGCCTGGATCCGGGCGGCGATTCATGGCTGGACCTGGCCGAGGGCAACACCATCAAGGGCGCGCGGCAGAACGGTTCAGTGCTGAACCTGCAAAACTGGGCGCCGGGGCAAGCGGTAGAAGGGCTGGAGCGCAAGCCGACGCTGGTGGATTCGAATATCGGCATGCGTGATGCGTTGCAGATTCGTTATCAGACCGGCAACAAACTGGTGCTGCACGATAACAATCATGTGGTGGGGATCCTGGGCGACAGCGAGCTGTATCACGCGTTGCTGGGCAAGAACCTGGGGTAAGTACCGCAGACACAAAAACGCCGCGAGAGGATCGCGGCGTGATCGTTCCCACGCTCTGCGTGGGAACGATCATGCAACACCGTTGCGGCCGAAGGCCCCTTCGCGAGCAGGCTCGCTCCCACATTTGATCGCATTCCCCAGCAGCAATTCGGTCACCTGTGGGAGCGAGCCTGCTCGCGAAGAATGCGGCGCGATGCTTCAGACAGAAACACCGCGCTCTTGCTGTTTAGCTATACACCCGGCCAAGGAGCTGCCGATGGCTTTCAAACTGATCGAGCACATCGCGTGTGATCTGATCTTGCGTGAAGCCCATCAGGTCGTAATCCTGGCTGCCGTTGTGCAGATACACCTCGGCGCGATAGAAACGCTGACGCGTCTCTTCAGACTCGACCGATTCGCTCGGCGTCGCCAGATAGCCTTCCAGGCTCACTTCGTAAACGAAAGGGTTGCCCTCTTCCATCTCGATGCGTACGCCCATGCAGCGCTTGGATTTACCCAGCAGCGTTTGCACTTCCAGGCCCTGAGCGCGCATTTGCGCAGCCGCGTCTTCCAGCGCCGGGCTGACCTGCTTGTCCATGAAGCGTTGCACCACCGATTGGCTCGGCTGCAGATCCAGCTGAGTCAGACGCTCGCTGAAACCACGACGACCGCGCTCCGCCAGTTGCGCTTGCTCCTGTTCGATCTGCACGTCCTGGCGCATGGCCTTGTGCAGGCAAAACATGAAGAACACCAACACCACCGAGAACGGCAGACCGGCCAGCACGACCATGGTTTGCATGGCTTCGAAGTTACCGGCGAACAGCAGACCGATGGTCACCAGGGTAATCACCGCCGACCAGAAAATTCGCAGCCAGTGCGGCGCATCTTCGTCGACGTTGCCACCCTTGCAGGACAGGTTCGCCATCATCACCGCGCCAGAGTCGGCCGGGGTCAGGAACAGCACGAAACCGACAAAGATCGACACACCGATGACGACTTTCGACGCCGGGTAGTGCTCAAGCAATTGATAGATCGCCATCGACGGCTGTTCCAGTGCCGTCTTGCCAAGTTCCACCGCGCCATGGTTCATCACCAGGTCCAGCGCCGAGTTACCGAAGATCGACAGCCAGGCCAAGGTAAAGCCCAGCGGAATCAGCAGTACGCCAGCCACCAGTTCACGCACGGTGCGACCACGGGAAATACGCGCGATAAACATGCCGACGAATGGCGCCCAGGAAATCCACCAGGCCCAGTAGAACAGAGTCCACAGGCCCATCCAGCGCTCGGATTTCTCGCCACTGCCTTCGTACACATAAAGGTCGAACGTTTTCAGGACGATGCCGTTGAGGTAATCGCCGATGTTCTGCACGAAGCCGTTGAGCAGGTGCAAGGTCGGGCCGAACAACAGCACGAAAATCAGCAGACCGCTGAACAGCACGATGTTCAGGTTGGACAGACGACGAATGCCGTTTTCCACGCCGGACACGGCAGCGATGGTCGCCACGGTGCTCATCACAATGATCACGATCAGCAGATTGGTGTTGCTGTGCTCCATGCCGAACAGGTTTTCCAGGCCAGAGGACACTTGCAGCGAGCCGATCCCCAGGTTGGTCACCAGACCCAGCAGGGTCACGAACATGCCGAAGCCGTCCACTGCGTGACCGGCCGCGCCTTTGACCCAACGCTCACCGACCAGCGGATACAGCGCCGAACGCAGGGCCAGCGGCTGGTTGTGACGGTAGGCAAAGTAAGCCACCGCCAGACCGACCAGTGCGTAGATCGCCCAGCCGTGCAGGCCCCAGTGCAGGAACGTCAGCTGCACCGCCTGACGCGCGGCCATGTTGGTGGCCGCTGCGCCTTCCGGCGGATTGAAGTAGTGATCCAGCGGCTCGGACGCGCCGAAGTACAGCAGCGAAATGCCGATACCCGACGAGAACAGCATCCCCGCCCAGGCGCCGTAACTGAAATCCGGGGTGTCGTCCTTGCTGCCCAGTTTGAGTTTGCCGTAGGAGGAAAACGCCAGGCCCACCACAAACACCAGGTAAGCGGCGATCACCACCATGTAGTACCAGCCGAAGCTGCGCGACAACCAGGCCTGAGCCACACTCAACATCCTGCCGGCCTCTTGCGGGGCGATAATCAGAATGGCGGTCAACAACAGAATCAGCGCGGTAGAGGTGTAAAACACCCAACCGTTGACCGTCACCTTCTCGGGCGGGGTCTTTATTAGCGAGGCAGAACTCATGGCACAAATGCTCCAGGCAGTGCGAGAGAAGAACACAAGGCAACACGGAACCCGACCAATCGGTTAGTTGGCAGCCGACCGGCGGGTGATATAAAGACACCCCGAAAAAAGCCCGAACCTGCCGAAATGGCGCTGCGAATCGCTTTCGTGGCCAAAGTCATGCGGACGTTCATCCGAAACCTGGCCCCGAGCGTCTTGCCCATTCAACACGTCCATCGAATCGCGAACCGCGCCATGCCCCACGCAGGTTTCAAGCATTTTCGGATGTCGGCTTTATCGCCACTTACGTGTAGGAAATATCTGTAGGCAGCGACGATTTGTCGCAGATCTTATTCTTTGTTGATTGAACGTTCAATCAAAACAAAATAGAATGGCCCTCAATCCGATAAGCGTTATTCGCCCGTCGGAAGGCCTAAGGAGATGTGCAAGATGCCCAAGGTCGGTATGCAACCCATCCGCCGCCAACAACTGATCGAAGCCACTTTGCAGGCGGTTGATCAGGTCGGAATGGGGGACGCCAGCATTGCGCTGATCGCCCGTTTGGCCGGTGTCTCGAATGGCATCATCAGTCATTACTTTCAGGACAAGAACGGCCTGATTGCCGCCACGATGCGGTATCTGATGAACGTCCTCAGCGAGAACGTCACCGCGCGCCGTCAGGCGCTGGCAGATGACAGCCCACGGGCGCATTTGCAGGTGATCATCGAAGGCAACTTCGACGCCAGCCAGGTCAATGGCCCGGCAATGAAAACCTGGCTGGCCTTCTGGGCCACCAGCATGCACCAGCCGTCTTTGCACAGGTTGCAGCGGATCAACGATCACCGTCTGTATTCCAACCTGTGCTGCGAATTCCGCCGTGTGTTGCCGCTCGAAGATGCGCGCAGCGCAGCGCGTGGCCTGGCAGCGTTGATCGACGGTTTGTGGTTGCGCGGCGCACTGTCGGGAGACGCTTTCGACACGGCGCAGGCGCAACAGATCGCTTACGAATACATGGATTTCCAATTGGCCAAGCAGGTGAGCTAGAGCACACAGAAAACGCTCGGCCCCTGAACCGCCACCGCAGCCTCATCGCGGTGGTCAACGCCAACAACCAATGCACTTGCGAGGACACTATGGCCCGTTTCGAACTGCAAAAACTCTACATCGATGGCGCGTACTCCGACGCTGGCAGCGATGCCACCTTCGAAGCCATCAACCCGGCGAACGGTGAAGTCCTCGCCCAAGTGCAACGTGCGACCAAAGAAGACGTCGAGCGCGCTGTGGTCAGCGCCGAAAAGGGCCAGAAAATCTGGGCCGCGATGACCGCCATGGAGCGTTCGCGCATCCTGCGCCGCGCCGTCGACATCCTGCGCGAGCGCAACGATGAACTGGCTGCTCTGGAAACCCTGGACACCGGTAAAGCCTTCTCCGAAACCAAGTACGTCGACATCGTCACCGGCGCTGACGTGCTGGAATACTACGCAGGCCTGGTGCCGGCCATCGAAGGCGAGCAGATTCCACTGCGCGACACTTCGTTCGTCTACACCCGTCGCGAGCCGCTGGGCGTCGTGGCCGGTATCGGCGCGTGGAACTACCCGATCCAGATCGCGCTGTGGAAATCCGCTCCAGCCCTGGCCGCCGGTAACGCGATGATCTTCAAGCCAAGCGAAGTCACCTCGCTGACCACCCTGAAACTGGCTGAGATCTACACCGAAGCCGGCGTACCGAATGGTGTGTTCAACGTTCTGACCGGCAGCGGCCGCGAAGTCGGCACCTGGCTGACCGAGCACCCGCGCATCGAGAAGATCTCGTTCACTGGCGGCACCGACACCGGCAAAAAAGTAATGGCCAGCGCTTCGGCTTCGTCGCTCAAAGACGTGACCATGGAACTGGGCGGCAAATCCCCGCTGATCATCTGCGACGACGCCGACCTCGATCGCGCTGCCGACACCGCAATGATGGCCAACTTCTACAGCTCCGGTCAGGTCTGCACCAACGGCACTCGAGTGTTCGTACCGAGCCACCTGAAAGCCGCTTTCGAAGCCAAGATCGTTGAGCGCGTTGCGCGCATCCGCATCGGCAACCCGGAAGACGAAAACACCAACTTCGGCCCGCTGGTCAGCTTCCCGCACATGGAAAGCGTGCTGGGCTACATCGCCAAGGGTAAAGAAGAAGGTGCCCGCGTCCTGTGCGGCGGCGAGCGTCTGACCGACGGCGAATTCGCCAAAGGCGCATTCGTTGCGCCAACCGTGTTCACCGATTGCACCGACGACATGACCATCGTTCGTGAAGAAATCTTTGGCCCGGTCATGGCGATCCTCTCCTACGAGACCGAAGAAGAAGTGATCCGCCGCGCCAACGACACCGACTTCGGCCTGGCCGCCGGTATCGTCACCAAAGACCTGAACCGCGCTCACCGCGTGATTCATCAACTGGAAGCCGGTATCTGCTGGATCAACGCCTGGGGCGAGTCCGACGCAAAAATGCCGGTGGGCGGTTACAAGCAGTCGGGCGTTGGCCGTGAGAACGGCATCAGCTCGCTGAACAACTTCACTCGCATCAAATCGGTACAGGTCGAGCTGGGCGATTACGTCTCGGTGTTCTAAGACCGAGTCTTGTATTGCTCGCGAGGCCGCCTTCGCGAGCAGGCTCGCTCCCACATTGGAACAGTGTCTCCTGTGGGAGCGAGCCCGCTCGCGATTCGAGTGCAAAGCACTCGTCAGGCCCGACCTGACCAACTTCAAAGAGGGTGCATTCAATGTCCCAAGAATTCGATTACATCATCATCGGTGCCGGCTCGGCCGGTAACACCCTGGCGACCCGTCTGACTGAAGACGCTGGCGTCACCGTTCTGCTGCTCGAAGCAGGCGGCCCGGATTATCGTCTGGACTTCCGTACGCAAATGCCCGCCGCACTGGCGTTCCCGCTGCAAGGCCGTCGCTACAACTGGGCCTACGAAACCGATCCAGAGCCACACATGGACGGTCGCCGGATGGAATGCGGTCGCGGCAAAGGCCTCGGCGGCTCTTCGCTGATCAACGGCATGTGCTACATCCGCGGCAACGCGATGGACTACGACAACTGGGCCAAGCTGCCGGGCCTTGAAGATTGGGACTACCTGAACTGCCTGCCGTATTTCCGCAAAGCGGAAACCCGCGACATCGGCCCGAACGACTACCACGGTGGTGAAGGCCCGGTCAGCGTGACCACGCCTAAGGCGGGCAACAACCCGTTGTTCCACGCCATGGTTGAAGCGGGCGTACAGGCCGGTTACCCGCGCACCGAAGACTTGAACGGCTACCAGCAGGAAGGTTTCGGCCCGATGGACCGCACCGTGACGCCAAATGGCCGTCGTGCGTCCACCGCCCGGGGCTACCTTGACGTTGCCAAAAAGCGTTCGACCCTGACCATCGTCACCCACGCCCTGACCGACAAGATCCTGTTCGAAGGCAAGCGTGCCGTTGGCGTGCGCTACCTGGTCGGCGACGCTGAAGAGCGTGTTGAAGTCAAAGCGCGCAAAGAAGTCCTGCTGTGCTCCGGCGCCATTGCTTCGCCGCAGATTCTGCAACGTTCCGGTGTAGGCCCGGCAAAACTGCTGGAAAGCCTCGACATCCCGGTTGTTCACGATCTGCCGGGCGTGGGTGAAAACCTGCAGGATCACCTTGAGCTGTACCTGCAATACGCTTGCACCCAACCGGTTTCGCTGTACCCGTCGCTGCTCTGGTACAACCAGCCAGCCATCGGTGCCGAGTGGCTGTTCAACGGCACCGGTATCGGCGCCAGCAACCAGTTCGAAGCCGGCGGTTTCATCCGCTCGCGTCCGGAATTCGAATGGCCGAACATCCAGTACCACTTCCTGCCGGTCGCGATTAACTACAACGGCAGCAACGGTGTGAAAGAGCACGGTTTCCAGGCGCACATGGGTTCCATGCGTTCGCCAAGCCGTGGTCGCATCCAGGTCAAATCCAAGGATCCGCGTCAGCACCCGAGCATCCTGTTCAACTACATGGCCACCGAGCAGGACTGGCAGGAATTTCGCGATGGCATCCGCCTGACCCGTGAAATCATGCAACAGCCGGCACTGGACGCCTTCCGTGGCCGCGAAATCAGCCCGGGCATCGAAGTGCAAACCGATGAGCAACTGGACAAGTTCATCCGTGAGCACGCCGAAACCGCGTTCCACCCGTCCTGCTCGTGCAAGATGGGCACTGACGAGATGGCTGTGGTCGATGGCGAAGGTCGCGTGCACGGCATGCAGAGCCTGCGTGTGGTCGATGCCTCGATCATGCCGATCATCACCACCGGCAACCTGAACGCGCCGACGATCATGATCGCCGAGAAAATCGCCGACAAGATCCGTGGCCGCAAGCCATTGCCGCGTAGCACCGCTGCTTACTACGTTGCGGGCGATGCACCGGTGAAAGGCAAGCCGATGCGTGATATCACGCCGGTTGCTCAGTAAGACTTGATACCGAGGCGCGGCCTTCGTCGGAACGCCGCCCGGAGACAAGCCCGCTCCCACATTTGATTTGTGAACGACGCAGATCCAGTGTGGGAGCGAGCCTGCTCGCGAAGGGGCCCTTACATTCAGCACAAATTCCCTCGCTGGACAGTAAATCCTCCTACACCCCCTCGTCACTTGATCCTACCCCCACGCAGGCCTACTCTAGACCTCGCGCAACCGTTTCACCTCTCCCGCCGAATCGCTATGCCCCGCCACTCCATAACAAGGAGGTTTCCGAATGTTCGATTTCCACCCCCAGCTCAAGCAGCGCTTCGCTGCCTTGCGCACGGGCGCTGAGTTTTTTTCCCTGCGGTATGTGCGCGAGTCCGGCCAGTACCTGTCGGTGCGCAAGAACGTTGCCGAGCCGCCGAGCCTGGGCCGCGACGAAGGTGCGATGCTCACCGTGCGTGTCAACGGCGTCGAAGCCTACGCCGCGACCAACGACCTCTCGCAACGAGGCCTGCAAGCCGCCCTTGAGCGTGCCGAACTGCAGGCCCGGGCGATCAAACCCCATGCCTTGCTCGACCTGCGCGATCAGCCGGTGTCGAGCGACCGCGCTGATTACTTTTCACCCAATCTCGAGCAACCCTTCCCGTCCCTGAGCGAATGCTTCGAGTTGCTCGGCGCGGAATCCGCCTCGGTGCCAAAGGATGAGCGCCTGGTGAATTGGGAAGTGAGCATTGGCATCACCCACGTCGAGCAAATCTACCTGAGCAGTGCCGGCGCCGAACTGCGCCAGGCCCAGCGCTTCGTCTACCCGGGCCTCGACGTCACCGCCTACGACGGCAACGATAGCCAGACCCGTAGCCTCGGCCGCGAGAACTTCGGCCAACAGGGCGGCGCTGACGTGATCAGCCGCTGCGGCCTGGTCGGCGCCGGTCCGCAGGTTGCCGATCAGGCCCTGCAACTGCTGCTCGCGCCAAACACCCCGCAAGGCCCGCGCGACCTGCTGCTGATGCCCGATCAAATGATGCTGCAGATCCACGAATCCATCGGTCACCCGCTGGAGCTCGACCGCATTCTCGGTGACGAGCGCAATTACGCCGGCACCAGTTTCGTCAAAGCCAGCGACTTCGGCAGCCTGCAATATGGCTCGAAACTGCTCAATGTGACCTTCGATCCGGGCATCCCCGAAGAGCTCGCCAGCTACGGCCATGACGACGACGGCAGTAAGGCCAGCAAACAATTCCTGATTCGCGAAGGCCTCTTGCTGCGCCCGTTGGGCGGTGCGCTGTCGCAGTTCCGCGCAGGGCTGGACGGTGTTGCCAACAGCCGCGCCTGCGGCTGGAACCGGCCGCCGATCGACCGCATGGCCAACCTCAACATCGAGCCGGGCGACCAGCCACTTGAACAGATGATCAAGGGCATCGAGCACGGCATTCTGATGAGCACCAACCGTTCGTGGTCGATTGACGATGCGCGTAACAAATTCCAGTTCGGCTGCGAATGGGGTCAGTTGATCGAGAACGGCGAACTCAAAGGCGTGGTAAAAAACCCCAACTACCGGGCGATTTCCGCGCACTTCTGGAAGAGCCTGCGCGCCGTCGGCGACGCCAGTACCGTCAAGGTGCTGGGCACGCCGAACTGCGGCAAGGGCGAACCGAACCAGGTGATCCGCGTCGGCCATGCTTCGCCGGCCTGCGTATTCAGCAACGTTGATGTATTTGGGGGGGACGCCTGATGGCTAACGTAAAGAGTCAGGCTGAGGCCTTCAAGGTTCTGGTCAACTGGCTGCGCGATACGGTGCGCGAGCCCGAGCAGTTCACCCTCAGCTACGCCGCCGAATCGTCGGCGTTCGTGCGTTTCAACCACGCCAAAGTGCGGCAGGCCGGGCAAGTGCAGCAGGCCGACGTCGGCCTGAAACTGGTCAACGATGGTCGCCATGCCGACTTGTACATCACCCTGTCGGGCGATCTGGAAGCCGATCTGCAACGCCTCGCCGAAGGCCTGCAACAACTGCGCGAAACCCTGCCGTTGCTGCCACAGGATCCGTACCTGCTGCTCAACCACAACGGCTGGCAGAGCCAGAACGTGCAGGAGCATCCACTGCCGGACACCGAACAGGTGGTTGATGAAATCTGCGCCGCCGCTGAAGGTCTGGACCTGGTCGGTTTCTACGCCGCTGGCCCGATCAGCCGCGGTTTCGCCAGCTCTTCAGGTGCCTTCGGCTGGCATCAGGCGAATAGCTTCAACTTCGACTTCAGCCTGTTCCACGAGAACGGCGAGGCCGTAAAGGCCAGCTACGCCGGGCACGACTGGAGCAGCGAAGGTTTTGCCAAACGCTTCCAGCAGGCGCGCGAGCAACTGGCGTTTCTGGGTCGACCATTGCGCACGCTGGCGCCGGGACAATATCGCGCTTATCTGGCACCGGCAGCGCTGGAAGAGATCATGGGCATGCTCAGCTGGGGTGGTTTCTCGGCGCAGTCGATTGCCAGCAAAAGCAGCCCGTTGCAGAAGCTGTACGTGGGCGATCAGACGTTCAGCCCATTAGTGTCACTCGATGAAAAAGTCAGTGAATCGTTGAGCCCGGCGTTTTCCGGCGAAGGTTATCCGCGCAGTGATCTGCGCTTGATCATCGAGGGCAAGGCCGGTGAGCAACTCGTCGGATCGCGCAGCGCGGCTGAATACGGTCTGACGGCCAACGGCGCCAGCGGCGGTGAATCGCCAAGTGCGTTGAACATGGCCGCCGGTGATCTGTCGCAAGCGGAGATCCTCAAGCAATTGGGCACCGGGCTGTACATCAGCAATCTGTGGTACCTGAACTTCTCGGATCAACCGGCGGCGCGCTTGACCGGCATGACCCGGTTTGCGACGTTCTGGGTCGAGAACGGCGAAATCCAGGCGCCGGTCAGCACCATGCGTTTTGACGACAGCGCCTACAACCTGCTCGGTTCGCAGCTGGAAGCGCTGACCGCCGAGCGCGAGTTGTTGCTGTCGGCGAGCACGTATAGCCAGCGCAATACTTCGTCGGCATTGTTGCCGGGGGCATTGGTGAGTCGACTGACCCTGACCCTCTAAGACAAAGATCTCCAGAACACTGGAGATCTAATGTGGGAGCGGGCTTGCTCGCGAAAGCGATTTGTCAGTCGCTATTGAAGGTGACCGATACACCGCATTCGCGAGCAAGCCCGCTCCCACCCAAAACCAAACCGCGCTCGACCATGGATATGCATTAACCCAACCACCAGAGGTTCCATGCCCAACCGCCCGCCTCTCGACGCCATCACCGCCCGCTGGTTGCCGTGGGTCGTCGCCATCGCGTTCTTCATGCAGTCCCTCGACGGGACAATCCTCAACACCGCCCTGCCGGCCATGGCCCGGGATCTGGCGGAAGACCCGTTACGCATGCAAGGCGTGGTCATCGCTTACATGCTTACCGTGGCCCTGCTGATCCCCGCTTCCGGCTGGATCGCCGACCGCTTCGGCACCAAGAAAATCTTCTTCGGCGCGATCCTGCTGTTCAGCCTCGGCTCGCTCCTCTGCGCGTTGTCGAGCAGCCTGAGCATGCTGATCGGCGCCCGGGTCATTCAGGGTCTGGGCGGTGCGCTGATGCTGCCGGTCGGACGGCTGGTGGTTTTGCGCGCCTATCCGCGATCGGAACTGGTGCGGATCATGGGCTTCATCACCATTCCCGGCCTGCTCGGCCCGTTGATCGGCCCGACGATGGGCGGCTGGATGGTCGAATACCTGACGTGGCACTGGATCTTTCTGATCAACCTGCCGGTCGGCGTCATCGGTTGTTACGCGGTATGGAAATTCATTCCCGACCTGCGCGGCACTGAGCGCACGCGCTTCGATAGCCTCGGCTTCCTGCTGTTTGGCGCGGCGATGATCCTCATCACCATCGCCATGGAAGGCCTCGGCGAACTGCACCTGCCGCACTTGCGGGTGATGTTACTGTTGTTCGGTGGCATGGCGTGTCTGGCGGCGTACTGGCTGCGCGCCGGGCACATCGAAAACCCATTGTTCGCGCCGTCGCTGTTCAAGACCCGTACCTTTGCCGTTGGCATTCTCGGCAACCTGTTCGCCCGCCTAGGCAGCGGCGCCTTGCCGTTTCTGGTGCCATTGCTGCTGCAAGTGGCGCTGGGCTATTCGCCGTCGCAAGCCGGGATGAGCATGCTGCCACTGGCCGCTGCGGCGATGATCGCCAAGTGGGTGGCGCGGCCGCTGATCGAACGCCTCGGCTATCGCATTGTGCTGACCGCTAACACGCTGGCGCTGGGCCTCATGCTGGCGAGCATGGGCCTGGTCAGCGAGCAGACGCCGTATTGGTTGCTGCTGTGCCTGCTGGCGGTGCTCGGCGCGATCAACTCGCTGCAATTCACCGCGATGAACACCGTGACCCTGATCGATCTGGATGACGCCAGCGCCAGCAGCGGCAACAGCTTGCTCTCGGTGGTGGCGCAGTTGTCATTGAGTCTCGGTGTGGCGTGCGCCGGTGCATTGCTCGGTGGTTTTACGGCGGAGATCGGCAACGATGGCGTGGAAACCGTGCTGGGTGCGTTCCAGTTAACCTTTGTCACCGTCGGCATCATGACGATGCTCGCCGCGACGATCTTCTCGCAACTCTCGAAAGAAGACGGCCGGCGCGCCAAACGGCCGGAAGAACACATCGAACATTAATCGCTGTTCGTCCAGAACTTTCGAGGAAAGTGGCCCGGGGCTGCTACACTGCGCGACATTTTGTTTTGCAGGCCAGTCCCGTGACCACCATCGCCACCGCTTTTAATACTCTGCCGCTGTCCGCCGCCATGCTGGCTAACCTCGAATCCCTCGGTTATGCCCAGATGACGCCGATCCAGGCGCAGAGCTTGCCGGTGATCCTCAAAGGGATGGACCTGATCGCCCAGGCCAAGACCGGCAGCGGCAAAACCGCTGCATTCGGCATCGGCCTGCTCAACCCGATCAACCCGCGCTATTTCGGTTGCCAGGCACTGGTGATCTGCCCGACGCGTGAGCTGGCCGACCAGGTCGCCAAGGAAGTTCGTCGTCTGGCCCGTGCCGAAGACAACATCAAGGTCCTGACCCTGTGCGGCGGCGTGTCGTTTGGCCCGCAGATCGCTTCGCTGGAACACGGCGCACACATCATCGTTGGTACTCCTGGCCGCATCCAGCAGCACCTGCGCAAGGGTTCGCTGGTGCTTGATGGCCTGAACACGCTGATCCTCGACGAAGCTGACCGCATGCTCGACATGGGTTTCTACGACGCCATCGAAGACATCATCGTCAAGACCCCGGAGCGTCGTCAGACCCTGCTGTTTTCCGCCACTTACCCGGTGGGCATCAAGCAACTGGCCTCGAAATTCATGCGTGATCCGCAAACGGTCAAGGCCGAAGCGTTCCACGATGACACGCAGATCGAGCAGCGTTTCTACGAGATTTCCCCGGAAGACCGCATGAGCGCAGTGACCAAAGTCCTGCACCACTTCCGCCCGGCGTCCTGCGTGGCGTTCTGCTTCACCAAGCAGCAAGTGCAGGAAACCGTCGATCACCTGACCGCCAAAGGCATCTCCGCCGTCGGCCTGCACGGCGATCTGGAACAGCGTGACCGCGATCAGGTGCTGGCGATGTTCGCCAACCGCAGTACTTCGGTACTGGTCGCCACCGACGTCGCCGCCCGTGGTCTGGACATCGATGCGCTGGACATGGTGATCAACGTCGAACTGGCCCGCGATTCGGAAATCCACATTCACCGCGTCGGTCGTACCGGTCGTGCCGGCGAGAAAGGCATTGCCATCAGCCTCGTTGCACCGGGCGAAGCACACCGCGCGCAGGCCATCGAACAACTGCAGAAATCGCCGCTGAACTGGGATCAGGTCGACAACCTCAAGTCCCAGGGGCTCGCCCCGCTGCAGCCGCCGATGACCACCCTGTGCATTGGCGCTGGCCGTAAAGACAAAGTACGTCCGGGCGACATTCTCGGCGCACTGACCGGCGACGCCGGGATTCCGGGCGCCCAGGTCGGCAAGATCGCGATCTTCGATTTCCAGGCGTATGTGGCGGTTGAACGCACCGTGGCCATGCAGGCCCTGCAGCGCCTGAACGACGGCAAGATCAAGGGCCGTTCGTTGCGCGTGCGTATCTTGTAAACGATCTGCTGCCCGACAGAGATCAAATGTGGGAGCGGGCTTGCTCGCGAAGAGGGAGTGTCAGACAACATCAATGTTGACTGATATACCGCTTTCGCGAGCAAGCCCGCTCCCACATTGGCCTTCGGTGAATATTGAATTCTTTGTGAGGACACCGTTTTGCGCTCTACCGAAGTCGTGATCATTGGCGCTGGCGCCGCAGGGTTGATGTGTGCACTGACCGCCGCCGGGCGTGGGCGTCAGGTGTTGCTGCTCGACCATGCGAACAAGGCTGGCAAGAAAATCCTGATGTCGGGCGGTGGCCGCTGCAATTTCACCAACATGTACACCGAACCGGGCAATTTCCTCTCGCAGAACCCGCACTTCTGCAAATCCGCACTGGCGCGTTACACCCAGTGGGATTTCATCGGCATGGTCGGCAAACACGCCGTGCCGTACCACGAGAAGAAACTCGGTCAGTTGTTCTGCGATAACAAATCCAGCGATATCCTCGAAATGCTCCTCACCGAGTGCGATCAAGTTGGCGTCGAACTGCACCTCGACACCTCGATCCAGACGATCGAGAAAGTCGAGAGCGGTTACCTGCTCGACACCGCCCTCGGCCAGATCCAGTGCCAGTCGCTGGTGATCGCAACTGGCGGTCTATCGATCCCGACGCTGGGCGCCACCGGTTTCGGTTATCAGGTGGCCAGACAGTTCGGCCACGAGTTGCTGCCGACTCGCGCCGGTCTGGTGCCGTTCACCATCACCGATCAGCTCAAGGAATTGTGCACCGAGTTGTCCGGGACTTCGGTGGATTGTCTGGTCAGCTGCAACGACCAGAGCTTTCGCGAGAACATCCTGTTCACCCATCGCGGGCTCAGTGGGCCGGCGATCTTGCAGATTTCCTCGTTCTGGGAATCCGGCGACACCGTCGAGATCAACCTGCTACCCGATCACGACGCCGCCGCGTGGCTGCAACAGCAAGTGGCCGAACGCCCGAACAGCGAGCTGAAAACCCTGCTCGGCGAGATCTTCACCAAGAAGATGGCCAATTTGCTGGCGGACAACTGGTTCGTGTCCAAACCGATGAAGCAGTACACCCATGCGGAACTGGCGGAGATCGCTGACAAGCTGGGCAGCTGGAAAGTCGTGCCGGCCGGCACTGAAGGCTATCGCACCGCTGAAGTGACCCTCGGTGGCGTCGATACCCGCGAAGTGTCGTCCAAGACCATGGAATCGCTGAAAAGCCCGGGCCTGTACTTCATCGGCGAAGTGCTCGACGTGACCGGCCACCTGGGCGGCTTCAACTTCCAGTGGGCCTGGGCGTCCGGCTACGCTGCCGCGCAGTACGCTTAACTGAAGGCCAAATACAAAACACTGTGGGAGCGAGCCTGCTCGCGAATGCGGTGTACCAGTCGACATCAATGTTGAATGACACACCGCTTTCGGGAGCAAGCCCCCTCCCACATTGTTATGTGTGATGCAGTAAGGAACACTTTTTGCTGTCAGATGTGATCGGCGCCATTGCGTCGGCGTCATTACTGGCTCAATTTAGCGGCATCGCCTCGGAAGGCCTTCGCACTTCATGTCCTCGACCTCGTTTCGTCAGTCTTTGCGGCGCCTGTGGGCGCTGGATAAATTCAGCTACAGCGTGCGGGTGTTCATCGCCCTGACCGGCAGCATGGCGCTGTGTTGGTATCAGGATGAAATGGGCCTGCTGATCCCGTTGTTCCTGGGGATCATCGCCAGCGCCCTGGCCGAGACCGATGACAGTTGGCAGGGCCGCCTCAACGCACTCGCCGTGACGCTGGTGTGTTTCAGCATCGCTGCGCTGTCGGTGGAATTGCTGTTCCCCTATCCCATCGTCTTTGCCATCGCTTTGGCCCTGGCCAGTTTCGGCCTGACCATGCTCGGTGCGCTCGGCGAGCGCTATGGCGCGATTGCCTCAGCGACGTTGATTCTGTCGGTGTACACGATGATCGGCGTTGATCAGCGCGGTGGCGCGGTCACCGATTTCTGGCACGAACCGATGCTGCTGGTGGCCGGTGCGGCGTGGTACGGCCTGCTCTCGGTGTTGTGGCAGGCAATGTTCTCCAACCAACCGGTGCAGCAAAGTCTGGCGCGATTGTTCCGCGAACTGGGTTTTTACCTGAAGCTGAAATCGTCTCTGTTCGAGCCGATCCGGCAGATGGACGTCGAAGCCCGGCGTCTGGAACTGGCCCAGCAAAACGGCCGCGTGGTGGCGGCGCTGAACAGTGCCAAGGAAATCATCCTGCACCGGGTTGGCAACGGTCGCCCCGGCTCGAAAGTCAGCCGCTACCTGAAGCTGTACTTCCTCGCCCAGGACATCCACGAACGCGCCAGCTCTTCGCACTACCCGTACAACGCGCTGGCCGATGCGTTCTTCCACAGCGACGTGCTGTTCCGCTGCCAGCGCCTGCTGCGCCAGCAAGGCAAGGCCTGCCGGGCGCTGGCCGAATCGATCCAGATGCGCCAGCCATTCGTCTACGACGCCAGTTTCGCCCAAGCCCTGAGCGACCTCGACGCCTCTCTCGAACACCTGCGTATCCAGAGCAATCCGGCCTGGCGCGGCCTGCTGCGCTCGCTGCGCGCACTGGCCGCCAACCTCGGCACGCTCGACCGTTTGCTCAGCGACGCGAGCAACCCCGACGCCTTGGCCGATGCGACCGACAGCAGCCTGCTCGACCGCTCGCCGCGCAATCTGAAAGACGTGTGGGTTCGCCTGCGCACGCAACTGACACCGACTTCATTGCTGTTCCGCCATGCCCTTCGTTTGCCGCTGGCGTTGAGCATCGGCTACGGCATGGTGCATTTGATTCACCCTTCGCAAGGCTACTGGATCATCCTCACCACGCTGTTCGTCTGCCAGCCGAACTACGGCGCGACGCGACGCAAACTCGGTCAGCGGATTCTCGGCACCGCCATCGGCCTGACCATCGCCTGGGCGTTGTTCGATCTGTTCCCGAGCCCGCTCGTGCAGTCGTGCTTCGCCATCGCCGCCGGGGTGGTGTTCTTTACCAACCGCACCACCCGTTACACCCTGGCGACCGCCGCGATCACCATCATGGTGTTGTTCTGCTTCAATCAGGTCGGTGACGGTTACGGGCTGTTCCTGCCGCGACTGTTCGATACCTTGCTCGGCAGCCTGATCGCCGGCCTGACGGTGTTCCTGTTCCTGCCCGACTGGCAGGGTCGGCGCCTGAACAAAGTGCTGGCCAACACCCTGACCTGCAACAGCATCTACCTGCGCCAGATCATGCAGCAATACGCCGCCGGCAAGAGCGATGACCTCGCTTATCGCCTGGCCCGACGCAATGCGCACAATGCCGATGCAGCGCTGTCGACGACGCTGGCAAACATGCTGATGGAGCCGGGGCATTTCCGCAAGGAAGCGGACGTCGGCTTCCGCTTTCTGGTGCTGTCGCATACTTTGCTCAGTTATCTGTCAGGGCTGGGCGCGCATCGTGAGACGCAGCTGCCGGCAGAGGTGCGCGAGCATCTGATTGACGGTGCGGGTGTGAGCCTCGCGGCGAGCATTGATGAAATCGCTCAAGGGCTGGCGAGCAAGCAGCCGATTGCGATTCAGAGTGATGAGGAAGAAGCGCTGGCCAATGAGCTGGAACAGATGCCAGATGAGATTGATGAGGGGCAACGGCTGGTGCAGACGCAACTGGCGTTGATCTGCCGGCAGTTGGGGCCGTTGCGAACGTTGGCGGCGCACCTGATCAAGGATACCAGTGAGGTCAGCGCTGGCTGAAAGGACGCCTTCGCGAGCAAGCCCGCTCCCACACTGGATTTGTGCACGACACAGAACTCCTGTGGGAGCGAGCCTGCTCGCGAAGAGGCCATCAGACACATAGTAAATTCAGGATCAGCACCTCACATCCCATGCTGCCTCAGCAGCCGGTCATAACTGCCATCCGCCTTCATCGCCGCAATAGCCCGATCAAACCCCGCGACAATCTGCTCATGCTGCGGATTCTTCAGGCTCACCAGTATATGCAGGCTGTTCTCGCTCAACGGCTTGGGCAAAAACTCCACGGCATTGCGCACCTTGGCTGATTCGCGCGCCAGGTAATACCGCGCCACATGCTCGTCCTCCAGCGTCAGCTTGACCCGATCCGCCGCCAACATGCGCACGCCCATGGCGAAGTTATGCACAGGGACTTTCTGCAACGCCGTATCGGCCTCGAATGGCGGCGAGTAGGCGTAACCGCGCACCACGGCAATCGGATAGGTGTGCAGTTGTTGCAGGTTGTTGTATTCGAGGGGGGTGTCTTTGCGTTTAAGAAAACGGATGCGGTTGACCAGATACTCAGCGGAAAACTGCCCGAGCTTCGTCCGCTCGTCGTTGTACCAGGCGTTGACCAGCACGTCGTAACGGCCCTCGCCGACGCCCAGCAGTGCCCGCGCCCACGGCACCTGCTCGTAACCGCTGGCATAGCCCGCCCGCGCCAGCGCGGTGCTGACGATGTCGGTGGCCAGACCGCCGTTGACCAGCGTGTCGTCGGTAAAGGGTGGCCAGATATCAAACACCAGCCGCAGCTTTTCGGCGGCAGCGGTTTGGGCCAGCAAGAGCAATCCGATCAAAGCAAAGGCTCGATGCAGTCGTGGCATGCTTGAAAATCCTTAGCGGGCGGCACGCCCGGCGTGTTTTCAGTCAAAACCCCAAGGCCCCTTACCGGCAAAACCCAGGCCCTAACATTAGCTCATTGCAGCCAGTGCACAGCGCTCTCCAGCAGATTACACAAAGAAGACACGGGTGCGAGAAAGGAATGATGGCAATTTGACCTTTGTCACAGACTCTTACGCCATACAGACATCTACGGGCGCTGCGCTTAGTATCGGGCGACACGTTCAAGGAATCGAAAAATGACAATCGAATGGGTTTGCAAACATCACAGCGATTTGGGCAAAGAGCAGTTGTATGCCCTTTTGAAGTTGCGCTCGGAAGTGTTCGTGGTCGAACAGAAATGCGCGTATCCAGACCTCGACGGCCAGGATCTGGAGGGCGACACCTACCACCTGATGGGTTGGGAAGATGACCAGCTGATGGCTTACCTGCGCCTGCTGGATCCGGAATCCCAGGGCGGCGACGTGGTGATCGGCCGCGTGATCACCGCGCCGCAGGGCAGAGGCAAAGGGCTGGGTCACGAGATGATGGAACAGGCGCTGAAACAGGCCGAGAAGCATTGGCCGCAGGTGCCGATCTATCTCTCGGCGCAGGCGCATTTGCAGGGGTATTACGGTAAGTACGGGTTTGTCGTGGCGGGTGAGGAATATCTGGAGGATGACATTCCGCATATCGGGATGCGTCGTTCTTAAGGACCCTTTCGCGAGCAAGCCCGCTCCCCCATCTGGAATGCACTCCCCTGTGGGAGCGTGCTTGCTCGCGAAGGCGTCAGCTCAGGCCAACACCTTTCACGGATATTCCAGCACCGCTTTTATCTGCCGCAAATTGCGCTCAATCCACCCCCGGTCAATCGCCCCCCACTCACGAATCCGATAACGCCCGGCATGATTGCGTGCGCCCTCTTCCTGCTCGAACTCGCAAACGATATCCAGATCCGCCAGCGCGGCAATCGTGTCCTGCGCCGTGCGCCGGGGCATGCCGGTGACTTCGGTCAATGCCGGTACGCTGGGCGCCAGGCCGCTGTCGATCAGGTAAGCCACATAGAGGCGCCGGTAGAAACTGCTTTTGGTCTTGCTTACGTCCATGCATGCACTCCGAATCGATTAAAGATCAAAAGATCGCAGCCTTCGGCAGCTCCTACAGGTGCGTGCAATCTTTTGATCTGGAACTTCATTGCAAATCCCGCCAGGTCAGGTACACCCGCAGATCAAACTCGATCTGGTGATACCCCGGCAGCATGTGCTCGCACAATTTATAAAACGCCTTGTTGTGATCCGACTCTTTGAAGTGCGCCAGTTCATGCACCACGATCATCTTCAGAAAATCCGGCGCGGCGTCCTTGAACAACGAGGCGATACGAATCTCTTTCTTGGCCTTGAGCTTGCCGCCCTGCACGCGCGAAACCGTGGTGTGCAGACCGAGGGCGCGATGGGTCAGGTCGAGGCGATTGTCGAACAGCACTTTGTCGATGGCCGGCGCATTACGCAGGTATTCCTGCTTCAGATCCAGCGCGTAGCTGTACAGCGCCTTGTCGCTCTGCACGTCATGCCGGCCCGAATACCGCTGATCCAGGTATTCACCCAGACGCCCGTCGGCGATCAGTTGGCGCACCTGATCCTGCAATTGCGCGGGATAGGCCTGGAGGTACTTCAACACAGTCATGGACGGGCAGCACGGTTCAAAAAGGTGCGCCAGTGTAGCGAATTCAACCGGGCAGCGCGCTCCAGTCGAACGGTTCGGCGAAGGTGGCGGCGTCCTCGGCGATCAATGGCCGCGCCACCAGGAAGCCCTGCACGTACTCACAGCCGTGGGCTTGCAGCCATTGGTATTGCTCGATGGTTTCGACGCCTTCGGCAATTACCAACAACCCGTATTGCTTGCACAGACTGATCACTGTGCTCACCAGCGAAGCGTCCCGCGCCGAGTCCGGCAATCGCGCAATCAGATGGCGGTCAAGCTTGAGTGTATCCAGTTCCAGGTCACGCAAGTGCGCCAGCGAACACGGCCCGGAACCGAAGTCATCCAGCGCCACGCGCACCCCGAGATTGCGCAACAGACGCAACTGCTTGCGGGTTTCGTCGGGGTTTTGCATCAACGCCTCTTCGGTGACCTCGACCTCCAGTTGCCGTGGCTGCAAAGCATGCCGCTCCATGACCTGACGCAGCTCGGTGACCAGATTCGGCAGGCTGAACTGGGTGTTGCTCAAGCTCACGCCAAGCACCAGGTCTTCGGCAAACAGGGTTTCCCAGGCTTTGCGCTGCCCCGCGCCACGATGATAAATCCAGCTGCCGAGGCGACTGATCAACCGCGCTTCTTCCAGCAACGGCAGGAACAGCCCCGGTGGAACATCGCCGACGCTCGGATGCTGCCAGCGCAACAGCGCCTCAAAGCCACGAATCTGGCCGCTGTCGATGGCCACCTGCGGTTGATAGACCAGGTTGAAATCACGGTTTTCGATGGCGCTGCGCACGCTTTCTTCCAGCATCAAACGCGAACGCGCCCGCCCGTTCATTTCGTGGTCGTAGAAGCGATATTGCTGGCGACCGGCACGCTTGGCTTCGTACATGGCGATGTCCGAGGCACGCAGCAGCCCATCAAGGTTCGATCCGCAATCCGGGTAAGTCGCGATGCCGATACTGGCACCCAGCGCGATGTCCAGCCCTTCGATTTGCTGACAGATCGACACCCGCTCGATGAGCTTCTCGGCAATCTTCGCCGCTTGCTCGGGAAACTCCAGATCCAGCAGCGCGGTGAACTCATCGCCGCCCATGCGCGCGAGAATGTCGAACGGCCGCAGACACGCCTTCAACTGCTCGGACACCCAGCGCAATACACGGTCGCCGGCATCGTGACCGAGGGAATCGTTGACCCGTTTGAACCCGTCGAGATCCAGATACAGCAGCACCCAACTGCTGTCGTTGCGCTCACCGCGCAGCAGCAGGTTTTCCACGGTCTGGTAGAAACCGCGACGATTGAGCAAACCGGTCAGCGGGTCGGTAACGGCCTGAAACTCCAGCTGCTGATGCAGATGGCGCACCACCGACATGTCCAGCACCGTCACCACCATCGCCTGTTGCTCAGAAGGCAACGGTGCGCAGGACAACGCCACCGGCACCTGCTGGCCGGGGGCGGTGCGCAACAGGGCATCGTGCAGACGCAGGGTTTCGCCACGCAGATAGCTGCTTTTGAATTCGGAATCGGCCCACAGCGGGATGTGCGGTTTCTGCAGGTAATCGAGAAACTCCTGACCCTCCAACTCCTTCACCGGCGCATTGAGCAGCCGTGAAATGGCCGGATTGGCAAAGCGGATCAAGCCGTCCTCGCCCAACACCAGAATGCCCTCGGCGGCGTTATCCAGCACCGAGGCATTAAATGCCCGCGCCACCTCCAGATCGCGAGTCAGTTGCTGCAAGGCCCGGCGGTTGCGCTGATGCTCCAGCAACGCCTGCACTTTGGGTTTGAGGATCTGCGGATCGAATGGTTTGAACAGGTAATCCACCGCGCCGCTGGCGTAGCCCTTGATCACCGCGTCCTGGGATTGCTCGTTGGCGGTGAGGAAGATGATCGGCGTGAGCCGTGTGCGCTGACTGCCACGCATCAGGCGCGCGACCTCGAAACCGTCCATGCCCGGCATCTGCACATCCAGCAACACCAGATCGACGTCGTGTTCCAGCAACATGTTGAGCGCCTCGAATCCGGAGGCGGCGGTCAGCACGTGCCAATCCTGACGCTGCAACAACGCGCGCATGCTGATCAGGTTTTCAGGGTAATCATCAACGATCAAAAGGACAGAGTTGCCTTCACCTGGCTGGGGTTGCGCGCATTCCATGCTGCTTCTCTTGTCGGGACTACAGGCGGTTTTCCGGCTAAAACCGTACACATACTGAGCCATCACTCTAGTCGCGGATCGACGAAAGCAGTAGCTATCATCAGGCCATCATTTAAACAAAGCCGCGACTTGCCGACTAACGGTCACCGCTGTAGCCCGCTGAAACCGGTACAGATGGCATTTCGACAGGATGTTGACGTCAATCATCTGCCAAACGGGCGTTAACAAAATCCCCCTCTACGCTTATAAAGGCCGCCCCAAAACGTGCGGGCTAGAGCTTCTGGCACGTGCGTGCAGTGAAACTTGAGTGGAAGAACCGACATGATCGATCTCGCAACCTGGAACCTCAGCGTTCCCGTTGGCAGCCCGCCCTACACCGTCGAAACCTCCAAACTGGTGAACGGCTTCAAGGATCAGTACTTCCATTCCGACACCGGCACCTTGTTCTTCTGGTCACCGGTGACCGGGTCGAAAACCGAAAACGCCATCTACCCGCGCACCGAACTGCGCGAGACCTTCAGCAACGGCACCCTGCGCAACTGGTACTACCCCGATGCCGACAATTCACTGCGCGCCACCGTGACGGTGAACAAAGTACCCAGCTCCGGCAAAATCGTCATCGGCCAGATCCACGCTTACGAAAGCCAGAAGCCGATGGTCAAACTCGAATACCAATACAAGACCAAAACCGAAACCGGCAACCTGGTGATAAAGGTGCGCATGCACCCGGATGACGACGAAAGCCGCGTCATTACCCTGGCCACCGGAATCAAGCTGGATCGCGAATTCAACTACCTCATCCACCTAAGCCCCGGCGGCGCGCTCGGCATCAGCGCGGCGGGTTATCAGTGGGACAGCCAGATCAGTGCGACCTGGCGCAATAAACCGCTGTATTTCAAGGCCGGGGTGTATGTGCAGGACAACACCGGCTACACCAGCGAAGGTGGCCAGGTGACTTTCAGCAAACTCGACATCGATCACGACAAATAACCCAATCCCACCCTGCATTTAAACGGGGTTGTTTAGACTGGTCGGCGGTTACTTCCGGATGCCTACAACAGCTTGCGTCGTTGCCTACCACTGCGCCAGAATCCGCCGGCTTGTGCGCCTGTCGGGCCATCGGTAACTTGATTCGCATCACTGATTTCCAGTGATCGGGTTTAGTAGCCCGTGGTGTTTTTCAGTTATGTGCAAAGCGCATCCGTCGGTTATTGCTGTCCGATTTGATGGTGGCTGTGTGCAGGGCGCTTCGGCGCGCCGGTAAATGCTGAATACTCCCCGGTCTACTAACCTGCGCACAGCTGCCACCCTTCTTTTAGTAGAGAAGACGAAGCGGCTCTATCAGGAGTTTTCAGCTAATGATCAAGTCAACGCCACACCCGCCGGTCACCGACCCGGCCTCCCCCTACGAATCCCTCAATTCCAAAAAACTCCACGACGCCGCCGAGCGCGCCCTGGACCACTACCTCACCCCCGCCGCCCAGATCATGGCCAGCACCAACAACCCCGAACCCATGTACCTCGCCAACCCGAAGTACAACACCGAGTCGCTACTGGCCAACGCCTGCGAAACCCTGGGCTCAGCCAGCGAAATGCTCAACAACTTCGCCGCGATGCTCGACACCTCACACCGCAAGACAGCGCTGGGCATTGCGCAAGTGGTAATGCTGGGTGAACTGGCAGTGAATCAGGCGCTGGATCATGTGGAGTTAAAGGAGAAGTGATCGCACGGTTAAACAACGCGGGCGAACGGGTCCCACGAAAATCCGCCTTCGTACAGTCTGACTCAGCGGGGTTCGACATCACCGCCTGATCGCTAAACATTAATAATCTGCTGCAAAAAGAACCCGCATTTCTGCGGGTTCTTCAGCGGCGCGCTTACTTCTCCTTCTTCGGTAGAAGGATAAGTGTGTGCCGCTTTACTTTTGCGCCTTCTGTTTTCGAATCATCTGAAGGACTATCCGGCTTCGAATTTTCGGGTTTTTCGTTATTACTCATCGCTATGCACTCCGTTACGAGGTGAAGCTTGATCTTTCAAGAATTACTGGACTCCGTCTACTGTCAAACCTGACAGTCCTTGAGAGCTATTTAGAATAAACATAAAACGGCTTATCGCCCAATTCGAGCTCAAATTGTACGGCCAAAATCGCTCCGTAGCTTTACGGGGACAAATTTCCACTCAAGGAGGATTTTTATTAAACATACAGCATTATCAGAAATACATCAGCTTATTCACCGCGCAAAAAAGACAGTCTTCACTTTAGTAGCAGCAACGTTCTGCCCATTGCCATTGAAATAGGACAATCTCGCCTGATAGGTTCCATAATAAATAACGTTTGCCGCGTAAAGATCAACATATATAAATGCAGGCGTCGTAAACGCAACCGGACTCGCTGAAGATGATTTAATGATAGTTAACGAAACGCTCCCATAGACTTTCCATGGATGGCTCGATCCCGAGAGAGGCTTACCTTGAGCGTCAAGAATCGGGCGCATCATAAGCTCACATTTAAAAGGGTCCTGGAGAAATAAAGGGGGATCCTCAACGGGATGCGCTTCAATCTCTAGTTCAGAGGAAGGACCGCAGCTCGGGTGAAAAACCGTAATCGAACCAGCAGGCGCACCGTTTGGAGCGGGGTCCACTATTGGCCCCATACTAAAGTATTTGTCGTCCAGCAATATAAAAGCCATATTTTTCTCCTGTCTATCAAGATAATCTGCTGCCCACCTATAGAACCTAAACAACAAACCAAAAGAACTGCTGGCAGGCCGCTCTTTTCAACACACCCAAGTGATAGCTCAACCTCAACTGCCTCACAACTGTCATAGTTGACAGTTGACAAAAACCCAAAAACGACCGACAGCCACGACAATTTCGCAATCCGCACTCTATATTATTGATAATTAACAAAAACCACGACCCGCACGTCCCTGTTAATTTTTTCATTAGCAGGAGCTTTGAAAATGCCCCCCCAAAAAACTGGACGAGCAGGAAAAGAAGATTTTGAAAACTGTAATTTCTAACAGTTGACAAGCGCAGAAAAATTGATAACTTTTGAGTTTCATTTCATTACGCAGGATACGCATCATGGAAGCGAAATCCACAACACCACCAACAGAGTCCAACTCTGAAGGTCAAAAAGTGAGCGTTGTTATTGAAAACCTGAGCGTGGAAAATCCAACGCCGGGACACAAATATAAAGATGTGATCGAGGGAAGCATACACCACTCTCGAACCAAGATTAGTGAGTACCAAAACCGATATGAATTTATAATCGTAACCTATGAAGAAGTTCTCCCTCCAACAAACAAGAACGGCACATACCTGATCGAATTAAGAAAAATCGAAAGCACTGAATGAACCCAACTAATTAAAACGAAAATGATAATTTAATTATTGGGCCCACACATTGCATGCAACCTAGTCCCCCAAAATGAAAAACCCGCCTTGTCTCGGCGGGTTTACATGCGACCTGAATGCTGAAGCTTAGTTAACCTTGGACCTTTAACGGGACAGATTTATTTATCCCATCTGGCGAACGGTTTTGGATTTTATCATCACAAAACTCAAGTAAAAACATCGATTCCACTGCCATTACGGCATACGGAGAGAGGCCGTAATGGCAACCTTTCAGGCCGGATCAGCCGAAACCTGAAAAATCCGAATGACCCCACACACCACCATCGAACAAAAAAACATCACACAACTGTCAACTTTGACAGGTGACGAGCCACGCCAAGCGTTTTACCCTCACGCAAGAAACAAAAAACAGGTCGGGTCGTTCAAAATCCGTCCCCTTTCCCTACACGGACGTAGGAGGCTATATGCCGAGAACCGCGCGAGTCGTATTACCTCACTATCCCCATCACGTCGTACAACGCGGTCACAACAAGCAGGCCGTGTTCAAAGAACCGGCCGATTTCGAGCGATATCTCAGCGACCTGTGTGAACTGAAAACCCTACTGGATGTGAAGGTCTACGCCTTCTGCCTGATGACCAACCATGTCCATCTGTTGCTTGCACCTGGCGAGTCAGCAGCCAGCCTCGGACAATTGATGAAAAGCCTGGCAGCTCGCATGACCCGCTATCGCAACAAGCTTGAGGGACGCTCGGGCACACTGTGGGAAAGCCGCTACAAATCCAGCGTCGTTCAAACCGATACCTATTTGTTGGCGTGCTGCCGACATATAGAGCTGAATCCAGTGCGTGCTCAAATGGTCGAGCATGCGCAAGACTATAAATGGTCGAGCCTGCAAGTGAGACTGAACGCAACAGACGGGGCTAAGTGGCTGGATGACTATCCCGGTTTCACAGATCTAGGGCCGACTGCGGCCATCCGCAATGATCGCTACATCGAGTTCATGAAGCAGCCTCCCCCACCACAGGAGCTGGAATTGATAAGAAGCGCGCTACAGCGTGGTCAATTGACGGGCAATTCGCAGTTCACTGCTGAGATTGAAGCTATTACCGGGTTGCACATATCAAATCGGCCTAGGGGTAGACCAGCGAAGTGCATAGTAGAAACATAAGAAATTCATAAAAAGGGGGTGGAATTACGGTAAATAAATCCGCCCCTTACACCTAAGATTCGCAGTCAACACTCTTGCCTCTGGCTAATACCTCCCCGTGCAGAGTGCGTAGAACCTTCACCTCCAAGTCATCAGCATGGCCACCATAGCCAAGCTGGGTGCGCTTGCGCGCAACGCGCCATGCCTGGCGCACAAAAAAGAAACCCGCAATTGGGCGGGTTTCATTGTCGAATATTTGACAAGTAAAAAAGAGGCTATGAAACTTTTTACGTTTTTTTACCATGGCATGTTCGGAAGTGCTCCAACCACCTTTTTCGCACCCACACGTACAACATTTTCCTGGCTGATGATTCCACATACCCGTATCTTCGCTATATGTCGGGGGGATGTGTCGCGTCATTAGTGGTGTATCGGGCGTAGAAGGCAAAGCCCCCCCTGCATTTCCGCTTAAACCAATTACAACACAATCATACTTATGATCAAAATCTTCAGCTGCCATTTCTTATCCCTCACCTCATTGAGTTTACAAAGGGGAAAGTTTTATTATCCCCCATTCTTCTGCGGCTCATATGCAAGGCTAGATTGAACAACACGTGCAGTCACCTGTCATAGTTGACAGGGCTTAATATTATTTAGCTATATTAAAAATGTGAAAAGCTAATATAAGATGAGTAACGAGAAGGATTTATTTAATCCGAATCAGCGGTTCAACACTCAAGATAAATAAGTCTGTCCCCTTACCCGTCCTTAGCCCATAGGTTATTTGGTTTGCTTTCAAGTCACTCGATATCGCAAAAAAATATCAGACACTGTCAACTATGACAGGTGACGACCAATAAACCTCAACCTAACCTTACATACGAAACAACAAAACAGTGGAATGGACAAATAAATCCGTCCCATTTAAACGCTCGAAAAAACACGGAGCAGAATACCATGTCAACCAATACCGAATTAAACTCAAGCCCAGAATATTACTTGATCGAAAAAAGCTCAAACACTGCTACAAAAATCATCCCTATTCTATCTGCCTCTTCAGGGAACACTATCACTGGAACCCTCACCGGCAGTAATAAAGAGGAAACATTCTCCAGCCATGAATATGAACTCTATGCAACATCTACAGACGCTATCAAAGAGGGGCAAAACATCAACTTCATATCCAAAACAAAACTACACAGCGCAATCCTATTGGAACTAGAAGGAAAAACCAATACCTTGTACTTCAAACCACATGATAGCGAAGAACTTAAATCAGTTAACATAAAAGAAGCAATATTTGTAGAAAGCCCCTACTTAAAAAAGCTTACACCGAGAACTGCTACTAATATATCCTCCCCTGGATCCCGCTGGGGAGTGGCGCCTGGCGTGGACCCGGGCGGGGTCGCAAAAGTACCGCCCACGGAGATGATCGGTGGTAGGTACCACCACAGCAATTGCAATTGCGTTCCCTTCTGTGGGGGGATGAAGATGGAACGCCCATAATATTTAACTTTCTGAATAAGGGAGTAAGGAGACATATCTATTTTTGAAAAAATAGAAACCCCTCATTTAACTAGCTCACTGTCGCCCCTATTGCAATACCGAATCTTTAGGAGTTTGGTGACTTATTCAAGTGATCCTTAACACTTGCTCAACTTCGTAACGCAAGAAAACACACCCACAAAAAAACCCGTCTTACGACGGGTTTCTTGATTCAGCGATTCAACACTCAGGTTTTAGTTAACCTTGGCGTTCAACTCACCCTTCAGATAACGCTGGTACATCGCTTCCAGTGAGATCGGTTTGATCTTCGAAGCATTGCCGGCGGTACCGAACGCCTCATAACGCGCGATACACACATCACGCATCGCGGTCACGGTGGCGCCGAAGAATTTACGTGGGTCGAATTCGCTCGGGTTGGTGGCCATCAGGCGACGCATGGCGCCGGTGGAGGCCAGGCGCAGGTCGGTGTCGATGTTGACCTTGCGCACGCCGTACTT